>JAYWHQ010000456.1:0-2523 GCA_043777655.1 Allobosea sp.
CCGGCAGCTTCGGAGCACCATCGGCAAACACCTTCAGCGAAGCCTGCACCTTGGCCAGATCGAACGGTGCCTCACCGCGCATCATCAGGCCGGGGTCGCGCGTGGCAGCACCAAAGGTCTTGAGCAGCGCCTTGCGCGCCTCAATCGGGCTGCCCTGGGCAGAAGCAGTGGCAATGCCGGTGATGGCAACGGCGGCAACAACAAGCATACGGATCATGCATTCAGCTCCTCATTTAAATCTCAAGGCAGGACCATGCGGCGCATGCAGCCTTCGTCCTGTGTAGAACACATCAGAGTTAGCAAAATTCCAACCTGAATCTGCAACCCACGTTTGCGTGAACGCAAAGCAAAGCTTGCGCTCGAATAACGTCCGCTGACATCAAGCCGCCATCTGCTTGCCCTGCAGCAGCGCAAACAGCTTCTGTGGCGTTGCCGGCATGTCGACATGGCGGATGCCCGCCCCACGGTTGAGTGCATCAACCAGCGCGTTCATCACTGCCGGGCAAGCCCCGATGGCCCCCGCCTCGCCTGCGCCCTTCACACCCAGCGCATTGGTGACGCAGCGCACGTTGCGCGTCTCGAAATGGAAGTTGGGAATGTCGGCCGCGCGCGGCATGGCATAATCCATGAAGCTCGCTGTCAGCATCTGCCCGCCTGCATCGAAGCGGATCTCTTCCATCAGCGCCTGGCCGATGCCCTGTGCCGCTCCGCCATGCACCTGTCCGGCCAGCATCATCGGGTTCAGCGACAGGCCGAAATCATCGACCACATTGTAGTTCAGGATCGAGACTGCGCCCGTGTCAGGGTCAATCTCCAGCTCGCAGACATGTGTGCCATTGGGATAGGTCGCCTCCGGCGGCGTCCAGCTCTGGTGCACGTTCAGCATCTCGGGCGTCGCGCCCGGCAGTTTGGCGATCTGGACAAAATCCATCGCCTTGTCGGTCCCGACGATGCGCACGGCGCCATCCGCAATTTCAAGATCGCGCACGCCCGCCTCCAGTGCCTCTGAGGCCAGCGCCTTCAGGTTGCTGGCGAGGATTTCCGAGGCCTTGCCGAGAGCCGCACCACCCACAGGGATCGAGCGCGAACCGCCTGTGCCGGAGCCGGTCTCGACCAGATCCGTGTCGCCCTGGATCACGCGGATGCGGTCCAGCGGTATTTCCAGATGCTGCGCCACCAGCTGCGAATAGGCCGTCTCATGGCCCTGCCCGTTGGATTGCGTGCCGATCAACACCGTCACGAAACCGTCTGCACCAAGCTTGATGGTCGAGCTTTCCGGCCCGCCACCGCCGCAGGCCTCAATGTAGCACGCCAGCCCGATGCCGCGCAGCTTGCCGCGCTTCTGCGAAGCGCGCAGGCGGGCCTTGAAGCCGGCATGGTCCGAAACTTCCATGGCGCGGCGCATCTGCACCTCGAACTCGCCGGAATCATAGGTTGGTCCGGTCTGCGTCTTGTAGGGCATGGCGGACGGCTTGATGAAGTTCAGCGCACGAATGGCAGACGGCTCCTTGCCAAGCTCGAGCGCAACCGCATCCACGAGCCGCTCGATCACATAAGCCGCCTCAGGCCGTCCTGCACCGCGATAGGCGTCGACCGGCGTCGTGTTCGTCACCACGCCCCGGATACGCACATGCACCGCCGGGATGTCATAACACCCTTGTGTCATCGTCGAGCCAATCCACGGGATGAACGGCCCATATTGCGAGAGATAGGCGCCCATCTCCGCCGCAAGATCAATCTTAAGCGCCTGAAACTTGCCACGCTTGTCGATGGCGACGGTGGCCGTCGTCAGGTTCGCCCGGCCATGGGTGTCAGCCAGAAAATGCTCGGTGCGATCAGCGATCCAGCGCACCGGCTTCCTCAGCTTTTCAGATGCGATCAGCGTCAGCGGATATTCGCGGTACATGAAGATCTTGGTGCCGAATCCGCCGCCGACATCCGGCGTGATGACGCGGATGCGGGCGGGGTCCACCTTCAGGATGTTCTTGGCCAGAATGTCGCGCACGCCATGGCTGCCCTGGCTGCCCAGCGTCAACGTCCAGCGCTTGGTGGACTTGTCATAGGATGCAAGGCAGGCGCGCGTTTCCATGTAGTTCGAGGCCAGCCGGTTGTTGACCAGCGTGATCGAGACGGTGCGTTCGGCCTTGGCGAATGCCGCTTGCGTCTTCGCCGCGTGGCCCAGTTCCGCCTCGAAAGCCACATTCCCAGCCCGGTCAGGCCAGACCAGCGGCGCCCCCGGCGCCAGCGCATCCGTGATGCTGCTGACAGATGGCTTGGTTTCCCAGCGAACATCGATGGCTTCGGCAGCGTCGCGCGCCTGCTCGAGCGTGTCGGCCACAATGAAGGCCACGGCTTCGCCGACATGGCGCACAGTATCGACAGGCAGCACCGGGGTCGGCGTTGGCGTGACCATCTCGCCGGACACAGTCTTGATGAGGCCCTTGCAGGGAATATCGCCATAGTCCGACACATCTGCGCCGGTCAGGATCAGTCTGACGCCTTTCATCGCGCGCGCGGCTTCCA
>JAYWHQ010000457.1:0-8528 GCA_043777655.1 Allobosea sp.
GCTGGTCTGCATGTTGACGCCGAGGATAACACCGAACCAGATCAGGTCGATCCCGAGCTTCTCCGCCGCCGGGCCGAGCAACGGCACAATGATGAAGGCAAGCTCGAAGAAATCGAGGAAGAATGCCAACAGGAAGACCATGATGTTGACGACGATCAGGAAGCCTGTGGCACCGCCCGGCAGCGAGACCAGCAGATGCTCCACCCAGACATGGCCGTTCACGCCGTAGAACGTCAGCGAGAAGACGCGCGCGCCCACCAGGATGAACAGCACGAAGGCTGACAGCTTGGCCGTCGATTCCGTCGCCTGACGCAGCAGGTCGAATGTCAGGCGGCGCTTCGCCAACGCCAGCAGGATCGCGCCAGCCGCGCCCATCGCGCCGCCTTCGGTTGGTGTGGCCAGGCCAATGAAGATCGTGCCCAGCACCAGGAAGATCAGCGCCAGAGGTGGCACCATCACGAAGATGACCTGTTCGGTCATGCGCGAGAGAAGGTTGAGACCCAGCGCCTTGTTGATCATGGCGATCACGAAGGAGACGCCGACCGCAACCGACATGGTGAGGACCACAAAATCCGCACCGCCGCTGACCTTTGTGAAATACTTCATGTAGCCGATGCCGACGGCGAACGAGATGATCGTCACCACCAGCAGCGACAGGCGGCGGGTCTGCCCGTCCGCATCTCGCAGCGTCTGCGCATCCGGCGGCAGACCCGGAGCCATCGCCGGCTTGAACATGGTGACCAGGAAGACATAGCCCGCATACATGCCCGAGAGCACAAGACCGGGTATGAACGCGCCCTCGTACATGTCACCCACAGAGCGACCGAGCTGGTCGGCCAGAACGATCAGCACGAGCGATGGCGGAATGATTTGGGCCAATGTGCCCGAAGCCGCAATGACGCCGGAAGCCAGCCGCCGGTCATAGCCATAGCGCAACATGATCGGCAGCGAGATCAGGCCCATCGAGATGACCGAGGCCGCAACGACACCGGTTGTTGCCGCCAAAAGGGCACCAACAAAGATGACAGCATAGGCCAGGCCGCCGCGCACCGGGCCAAACAGCTGGCCGATAGTGTCGAGCAGGTCTTCGGCCATACCTGAGCGCTCCAGCACCAGGCCCATGAAGGTGAAGAACGGGATGGCCAGAAGCACATCGTTGTTCATCGTGCCATAGATGCGCTCCGGCAGGGCCTGCAGAAAGTTCTCCTGGAACAGCCCAAGCTCGATGCCGACCAATGCGAAGAACAGGCCGTTGGCGGCCAGCGCAAAGGCAACGGGGTAGCCCAGCAGCAGGAATAAGATCAGCGCCAGGAACATGACAGGAGCCATGTTTTCCTTGACGAAAGCCATGGCGCCGCTGTCGGCGGCCATCGCGTCGCCGGTGTGAGCGAAGAAAAGAAACATCGCGGATGCAAGCAGAAGCCCTGCCATGCGCGAGAGGCGAAATCCGAACATCGGTCGTCTCCTAAAAACGGGTGGCAGGGTCAGGTCACAATGCCGAGCTGCTTGGCCTGATCGAGCAGGCGCTGCGCTTCGGCTTCGGCGGCGGCGGCATGGCCGCCACCTTCGCTGTCATCTTCGAGTTTGCCGGTCATGATGGCCCATTGCTTGATGATCTCGGAAATGCCCTGCAGCAGCAGGAGTGCGAAGCCGATGAAAACAAGCCCCTTGGCGGGCCACTGCGGCAGGCCGCCGGCGGAGAGGGACTGTTCGTTTACCGCAAATGAGCGGGTGAAGAACGGGATGCTGTGCACCACCATGATGATGCAGAACGGCATCAGGAAAAACACGTGGCCGATCATGTCGATCCACTGACGCACACGCTTCGGGAACAGGTTGTTCACGATGTCGATGCGGATATGTTCCTTCACCTGCAGCGTCCATGACGCGCAGATCAGGAACACGGCCCCGAACAGCACCCACTGCAGCTCGAGCCAGGCATTCGATGAAATGCTGAAAAGCTTGCGAACAATGGCGTTGATCGTCGCAACAATGACCGCCAGCAGGATGAGCCAGGCAACTTTCTTGCCCAGCTCGCGATTGAGCCCGTCGATACCGCGACTCAGCTTCAGAAGTGCATCCACTGCCGTCCTCCCAGACCTATGTGAATCCGGCGATTTAATGACCGCCCTGCCTTGGTGGTATACCATGGTTGCGTGTCGCACAAGTCCGCAAGGACGGGCTTTCACAGTCTAACTATTTGTTTCGATTGAAACTATTCAATTGGTTCGCAACAACTGCAAACAAAACCAGCAGCCAGCCCGACACCGCAAGGGAAGGCGGCCAGATTGTCACCAGCCAGCCGATCAGCACAGCGGCAAGCGCGCCAGAGCCCAGCTGCACGGCCCCCATGATGCCGGCTGCGGAACCTGCCAGATCAGGCCGAACAGCCAGCGCCGCCGAGGTGGCACTGGGGATCGTCATGCCATTCCCGAACGCATTGATGCACAACGGCAAAAACAGCATGAGTGGTGACCAGCCCGGAAGCAGAGCGAGGATACAGGCCAGCGTCATCCCGACAATCGAAATCCACAGGCCGACCGAAATCAGGCGCTGCGAACCGACCGTCATCGCCAGGCGGCGGCAGGTATAGTTGCCCGCCATGTAGCCCACGGCATTGAGAATGAAATAGAGCCCGTAGGCTTCAGCCGTCTGCCCCATCACCTCGATCACGACATAGGGCGCACCAGCGACGAAGCTGAAAAAAGCGGCGGAAGTGGCGCTCAGGGCGCCAACATTCAGCCAGAAATTTCTGTCCGACAAAAGATGCGGGAGCGCAGAAACAACGCTCATCAACGATACGGCCACGCCCCGGCGTGGTGCCGTCTCTGGCAAACGGGCCGCAACGATGGCCAGCACGATCAGGCCAACCCCGGACATGGCCATGAAAATGGCACGCCAACCCAGACGCTGATCGATGAATCCGCCGATCAGCGGCGCGAGCATGGGCGCCACCACCATCACCATCGTCACCGAGGCGATGGCGTGCGTCGTCTCGTCCTTGTTCGCAGTGTCGCGGATGATCGCGCGCACAAGCGCAAACGCAGTGCCCGCCCCTGCGGCTTCCAGCGCGCGGGCAAAGAGAAGTTCCGGCACGGTGTCGGCAAGCGCGCCGACCAGAGAGCCGATGACATAAAGCACCGTGCCCGCCAGCACGCACGGGCGGCGACCGTAACGGTCCGAAAGCGGCCCGACAACGAGTTGCGACAGCGCAACCGTGGCGAGGTAGACGCTCAGGGTGAGCTGGATCGTGGCGTAGCTGGTGTTGAAGGTGCGCGCGAGGGCGGGGGTGGCGGGCGCCAGAATGTTCAGCGCGACCGGCTGCATCACCGAAATGGCGACAAGGATGTAAAGCGCTGGCATGGCCACGCGCGACAGGGTGTCGGCCGGCTGTTGGCTTGCCGGCCCAGATGCCGGTTCAGTTGTCATGCGCGTTTGGCCGTCATGGTACAGGTGCCGTCATTTCGACCTGCCGGGAGCGCACGCGCTGGCGGTGCAGCGTGTAAAGGCCCGAGCCGACGATCAGGACCGTTCCAAGGATCGACCATCGATCCGGAATGTCGCCCCAGACGAGATAGCCCATCACCAGCGCGAAGATGACGATGGAATAACGATAGCCGGAAATCACCGACATATCCGTGCCGCGGAAGGCCATGATGATCGAGAGATTGCCCAGCGACACCAGAACCGCCGCCGCGATCAGATAGGCGAGCTTGGGTGAGGCATAGTCCACCCAGGTCTCGCTGAAGCCCAGGATCACACCGACAATGCCGGTCGCCATCGTGGTGGCGAGCGCCACGACGACTGACGGAATCTCTTCGCCAAGCTTGCGGGTCACGATCTCGCGCACGGCCACCAGTGCAGCGCTGGCCAGCGCCAGAAGCGAATAGCCATTGAACCCGGCAACCGATGGCTGCACCACGAACAGCACGCCGATGAACCCGACGAGGACAGCCGCCCAGCGCCGCCACCCCACGCGCTCGATGCCAAGGATGACGGCAAGCACAATGACGAAAAGCGAGGCGGCCATCAGGATCGCGGTGATGTTGGCCAGCGGCAAATGGGCAAGCGCAGTGATGAACAGGGCTGCGACCATGCCCTCGACAAACGCTCGCGCCAGAACGATCGGGCGCAGCACCATGCCAAGCCTGGAGCCGTGCCCCATGGCAACCACCAGCATCAGCGCCGTCAGCGCGGCAAACACAGCCCTGACCGCAATGAGCTGCCCGGTCGGATAATGGGACGACGCCAGCTTCACCAGCGCATCATTGCCAACAAACAGCAACATTGCCGCAAGCATGGCCATGATGCCACGGCGGTTGTTCGTCGGTTGATGCACGAAGGTGGCTCCGGTTTCGGCTCAGCTGGCCGATGTCAAACGCGAAAGGCTGAAAGGTGACAGGTCGAACTGGCTTTTCCCCGCCACGCAGATGTCGGCAAGGGCCTCGCCAATCGCGCTGGCAAACTTGTATCCATGGCCGGAACAGGCCGAGACGAACAGCGCCTGCGGCACGCCGGGCACATGATCAATCAGGAAATGCTCGTCCGGGGTGACGGTGTAGATGCAACCTTTGACCATCAGCATCTCGCCATCGGCATCAGGGAAATAGCGCTTGAGAGATTCCCGCATCACCTTGAGCTGCGCTTCGCTCGGCGTGCGGTCAGGATCGTTCGGATCAATCGCCTCGCGCCCGAAATGCGGACTGCCGAGTTTGAAGCCGGGATGTTCGTAGAGCGGAAAGCCATAGAGATTGCCCTCATCCACGGTCAGGATGAAGACCGGGAAACGCTCTGGCGTGTAGAGTTCCGGCTTGCTGACAGCGTACCACGCCACGCATTGGCGCACCGGCTGCACGTGTTGCTTGAGCTCGGGCACCGATTCCTCGATCCACGGGCCGGATGCGATCACAAGCTTGCCAGCCGAATAAGTGCCCTTCTCTGTCCGGACGACCACGCCGCCATCGGCGGTCGGGTGCCAGTCCAGCATGGGCTCGTTGACGCGGATGTCGGCGCCCTTGGCGCGGGCAAGGCCAACATGCGCAACAATGGCTTTCTCGGACGCAATGAAGCCACCATCCGCCTGCCAGAGCCCAATATGGCCAGCCGGCAGATGAAACGCGGGGAAGCGCTTCATGGCCTCGCGCGCATCGAGCATTTCATGCGCCAGGCCATGATCGAGGCAGGACTGGCGCGAGGATTCGACAAAGCCCGCTCCCTCGGGCGCCAGATCAACCGAACCCGTGACATGCAGCAGCTTGGTGCCTGCCAGTTCGCCTGTTTCCTTCCAGAGCTGATGCGCACGCTTGACCAGCGGCACATATTGCGAGCCTTCGAAATAGGCCAGCCGGATGATCCGTGTCATGCCATGCGAGGAGCCCATGACATGGCCGAAATCAAAACGTTCCAGCCCCAGCACACGCTGGCCCTGCCTTGCGAGATGCCAGCAGGTTGCTGAACCCATGCCGCCAACACCGGCAACAATCACGTCATAGGCTTGGGCTGGCATCTGTGGTCGGCTCCCTGTCAGCGCGTGATCTGCGTCTTTGGCCATGTTGAATCCATAAGGCGCAGCCAAGCGATGGTCCATGCGTCATCCGCGCATGGAACGCACCTCTCTGGCGCAGGGCGGCGGCGAAGCGATCAAAAGATAATTCACAGATAAACATTTATTAACCATATGAAGTTTAATGTGAATCTGAAATTTCAACCGAGAAGTCCACATGTCAGCCCGTGCCTTCTTCCGCTGGTTCACACCGCGATCCAGGGCCGATCTTCAAGGGCTCGTGGCCCTGCCGCATCGCGAAGCTGTTGCTGAACCGGAAGCCGCGGCGCGTTCAATGGACCGGGCTTCGCGGGATTCTGTCGATGCCATAGAGGTTGATGTCGTGCGCGCCATGCGCGGCCTGAATGAGCGCCTCGAGCAGGCCCGCAATCTTTCCGGAAATGTCGAGACAGGTCTTGGCGCCATCCACCAGCGCATCAGCATTCTGCGCGATGCCGCGGCAACCGCCGCCACAGGCGCTTCAGCGCTGGCCAGCGCGTCCGGTCAGGTTTCGTCCTCGGCCGAGCAGGTCGGCGCACAGATGGTCGGCGCGCGCGAGCGGCTTGATGCGGCCGTTGAAAAGGCCAATCTGGCCAGTGCGTCGCTGGGCGCGCTGGACAAGGCCTCGAGTGATGTCCAGGGCGTGGTCAACCTCATTGCCGACATTGCCCGGCAAACCAACCTGCTTGCGTTGAACGCCACCATCGAAGCCTCGCGTGCGGGCGAGGCCGGACGCGGCTTCGCCGTTGTCGCGCAGGAGGTCAAGAACCTGTCGGGTGAGGCCCGCAAGGCAGTGGATGACATCCGGGCGCAGATCAGCCAGCTCAGCCAGATCGCGGAAACCTCCATCAAGGCTGTCGTCGAGGCCGTGGAGCTGGTGCGGGCGGTCAATCCGGTTTTTGCCGCGATTGGCGATGCTTCTCTTGAGCAGGCTGCTGCGGCCGCCGAGCTGACGCGCCGTGCAGATGAAACAGCAAGGTTTGTCGAAACGGTCTCTGCCAAGGTGCTGGAGATCGACGAGACGGCAATGGTGGCAGCCCGTCAAAGCAATGAGGCGCGCGACGTCACAGCCGGGGGTGCGGATGATGCGCAGGGCTTGCTGCGCCGCTTTGTGCCGGTCATTCGCCAGACAGCCTTTGGCGATCGTCGCCTGAATGATCGTTACCCGGCGGAACTCCACGGCACGATCACCTGTGGCGGCATCAGTCACGCGGTCGTCACGCGTGATCTGAGCACAGGCGGCATGCTGATCGCCACTGTGCCGGGCATGGCTGTGAAAACCGGACTGCCAGCCCTGATCAGGCTGGACAGCATTGGCGAGACAGCCATCCGGATTGTCGGGCTGAGCGATCAGGGCATTCATTTGGCTCTTGATCGCCCGGAAGCTGAATTTTCTGCTGCCTTTGCAGCGCGTCTCTGCGCGATCCAGAACGAGTATCAGCCGCTTGTCGAGCGTGCCCAGGGCTTTGCCGAAGCCATCTCTGCCAGGATGAAGCAGGCAATCACCGAGGCGCGGCTGAGCGAAGACGATCTGTTCGATGTCGCCTACGAGGCCATCGCCAACACCGCGCCGCTCCAGCTCCGCAACCGGGCACTTGCTGTGCTTGAGACGGTGCTGCCAGACACGATGGAAGCCGCGCTCGGCTCCGACAGCAGCATGGTCTTTGCGCTGGCGATTGACCGCAATGGCTATATCCCGGTGCATAACCGCATCTATTCGCAACCGCAGCGCCTCGGTGACACTGCGTGGAACATGGCCAATTCCCGCAACCGGCGGATTTTCGATGACCGCTCGGGCATCATGGCGGCCCGCTCGACGCGCACCTTCCTGATCCAGTCCTACAACCGCGATATGGGCAACGGAAGAACAGTCGCAATGCGGGAAGTGGACGCGCCCGTCAGCGTCAATGGCCGCCATTGGGGCGCTGTGCGCATGGCCTACAAGTTCTGAAGGCCATGTTCTGAGGGCCGACCCTTATATCGAGTCCTGAAGGCCTGCCTCTGATGCGTCAGCCGCCCGTCACGCTCATGTGGCGACCCACGGCGGGCAGGTTGCGGCGTCGATCTATCACGAAGTCATGCCCCTGCGGCTTGCGGCTGATCGCCTCGTCAATGGCCCTGTGCAGGGCAAGATCATCGGTCGAAGCCCTGATCGGCGCGCGAAGGTCCGCCGCATCTTCCTGGCCGAGGCACATGTAGAGCGTGCCGGTGCAGGTGAGGCGCACGCGGTTGCAGCTCTCGCAGAAATTATGCGTCATCGGCGTGATGAACCCAATCAGGCCGCCCGTTTCCTTGACGCTGACATAGCGTGCCGGACCACCTGTCCGGTAAGGGTCCTCGACCATGGTGAAGCGGTCCATCAGACGCGCACGCACAACCGAAAGCGGCAGGAACTGGTCGATGCGGTCAGGCTCGATGTCACCAAGTGGCATCACCTCGATCAGCGTCAGATCCATGCCCAGCCCATGGGCCCAGCGGACAAGACCCTCGATCTCATGTTCGTTGACGCCTTTCAGCGCCACGGCATTGATCTTGACGCGCATGCCGACCTCGCGCGCGGCCTCGATGCCATCAAGCACCTTGGCCAGATCGCCCCAGCGCGTGATCGACCGGAACTTGTCCGGATCAAGCGTGTCGAGCGAGACATTGATGCGCCTGACGCCGCAATCAAAGAGTTCGGAGGCGTAGCGGCGAAGCTGCGAGCCATTGGTGGTCAGCGTCAGCTCTGAGAGGGCGCCGCTGTCGAGATGGCGCGAGAGCGAACGGAACAGCTGCATGATGTCGCGCCGCACCAGCGGCTCGCCACCGGTGATGCGCAACTTGCGCGTGCCGCGCGCCACAAAGGCTGACGCCACACGGTCCACTTCCTCAAGCGTCAGGAGATCGCGCTTGGGCAGAAAGCTCATATCCTCCGACATGCAATAGACACAGCGGAAATCGCAGCGATCCGTGACCGAAATGCGCAGGTAGTCAACCACGCGACCGA
>JAYWHQ010000458.1:0-2520 GCA_043777655.1 Allobosea sp.
GCCGGAGACCTGGGCTGAGCTTCTGGCGGCCTGCAACACCATCAAGCAGACAGGTGGCGGGATCTTCCCCATCGCCAACGGCATGGCCACGGCCTGGATGGTCGAGGTCTTCACCAGCATCTTCACATCGTCATGGCATGGCCGCGAGTTCGTGGCTGACCTTGTTGCCGGCAAGGCGACCTTCGAGGATCCGCGCTATGTCGAGGCGCTCGGCAAATTGCTGGAACTGCGCGAGCACATGCCGACAGGCTTTGCCGGTGTCGACTATGCGACCGCCCAGCAACTCTTCATGTCTGGCAGGGCCGCGATGTTCGCAGGCGGCTCGTTCGAGATTGCCAACTTCCGCCGCCAGAACCCCAACCTGGCGATGGAGTTCCATGCGCCTCCATCCCGCACGGCCGGCGCGCCTCGTCTGGTGTCGCTGTTCTATGATGGCGGCTATGCCGTGAATGCCAAGAGCGAGAAGGCTGCCGCAGCGCTTCAACTGGTGCGCCACATGGCAACACCTGCTTTCGGCACCCGGTTCTCGGCGCTTTTAGGCAATGTCTCGCCGATCAATGGAGTGACCATCACCGACCCGATGCTGGCGCGCGTGACGGAGCTGAACACATCGGCCTCCGACTACATCATGGCGGTGCATTTCCGCTTTCAGGAGCCGACCGGCTCCAACCTGCTGCAGGGCGGCGTCCAGCGCCTGATGAGCGGGCAGGCAACACCGGCGCAGCTTGCTGCCGAGATCACCAAGGGCATCGCCACCTATCATGAGCCCTTCAGGCGTGGCTGATCTGACGCGCACGCCGTCATGACCTGGTCCCGTGGATTGTGGATCGCAGCACTGCTTGCGCCTGCGGTCCTCATCGTGTCGCTGTTCGTGCTGGTGCCGCTGGCATCGGCCTTCGTGTTCAGCTTTTATTCGTGGAATGGCCTGGCGCGCGGGGCCTGGAGCGGCCTTGCCAATTTCAACACGGTTCTGTTCATCGAGCCGTTCGCCTCGTGGACGCGCAATGCGTTCGCGCACAATGTGGTCGTTTTCCTTGCGCTGATGGTCGCGCAGAACGGCACTGCCTTCCTCATCGCCTGGCTGCTGCTCAAGGCGTTGCCCGGCCACCGCATCCATCAGGTCGCCATCTTTCTGCCCG
The DNA here is from genome assembly GCA_043777655.1 of Allobosea sp. GTDB lineage: Bacteria > Pseudomonadota > Alphaproteobacteria > Rhizobiales > Beijerinckiaceae > Allobosea. Next base: position 1,140 of record JAYWHQ010000458.1, read on the forward strand.
TGATCCTGTCATCGGTCATCATCGGCGCGATGTGGAAGCTGTTCCTCAATCCGATCTTCGGCCTGGTCAATCTGGGCCTGGTCGCGGTAGGCCTCGGCGCCTGGGCGCAGCCCTGGCTTGGCCAATCCTCGACGGCACTGGGGGCGCTGGTGCTGGTCAACACCTGGCACTGGCTCGGGTTTCCTGCACTGGTGTTCCTGGCAGGGATGCAGCGCATTTCGTCCGATGTGATCGAGGCGGCAAGGCTGGATGGCGCCACCGACGGGCAAATGCTCAGGCGCGTGATCTGGCCGCTGGTGGCGCCTGCCACGACCGTCGTGGTCGTTCTCACCTTCATCGGCTCGTTCAACTGGTTCGAGATGCCTTATGTGATGACCGGGCTTGATGGCTCGCCAGCCGGTGCGACCGATGTGCTGGGCCTTTATTTCTACCGCACAGCGTTCGGAAATGTCACATCAGGGCTGCAGGATTTCGGACTTGGCTCTGCGCTCGCGGTCTTGATGTTCCTGTTCATCGGCATCGTCGCGGGCCTGGGCGCGCTGTACCTGCGCAGCCGCGAGATCCGCGAATGAGCGCCGGTGCCTCGCCGGAATGGACCATCGACAAGGGCCTGATCCACGCACTTCTCTGGTTCAACACCGCCCTGATGCTGGTGCCGATCGTCATCATGATCATGGCCGCCTTCAAGACAACCGGCGAAATCTACGCCTCTCCCTTTGCCTTGCCGAAGACCTGGTCGCTGACCAACCTGCACACGATTTGGCGCGAGACCGCGTTCCCGCGCTATCTCGCCAATTCGCTCATGGTCACCGTCTCGTCCGTGGTCCTGATCCTGACGGTGTCCTACATGGCGGCCTATGCGCTGGCCCGCTACAGCTTCCGCGGCAACGCGCTTTTGTATCTGTTCTTCCTGTCAGGGCTGATGGTGCCGCTGAAGCTGGCGATCATCCCGCTGTTCATCCAGCTCACTTCCATCGGCCTGATCGACAGCCATGCGGGACTGGTGCTGGTCTATACCGCGATGGGCCTGCCCTCCGCGATCTTCATCATGACGGGTTTCCTGCGCACCTTGCCGGGCGAACTGGAAGACCAGGCCCGCATTGACGGTGCCAGCGAGGGCCGCATCATGGTCTCGATCATGCTTCCGCTCTCCAAGCCGGCATTGGTGATCGCAGGCATCCACAATGCCGTGCCGATCTGGAACGACTTTTTCTTTCCGCTGGTCTTCATCCAGAACGACAGGCTCAAGACATTGCCACAGGGCCTGACCATCTTCATGGGCGAATTCAACACCGATTGGGGCGTGCTCTTCGCAGGGCTGACGCTGTCCGCCCTGCCAATCACCCTTCTTTACGTGCTGCTCTCGCGCCAGTTCATCTCG
>JAYWHQ010000459.1:0-2519 GCA_043777655.1 Allobosea sp.
CCGCGCCGCTGGCCGCTGCTGGAACGGCAAAGGCGCAAGTGCCAGCACCGAAATTCACGCTGCTTCTGGTCAACGACATCTACAAGATGAGCGAAGAACGCGGGCGCGGTGGCTTTGCCCGCGTGGCCGCCATCGCCAAGGCCGAGCGGGCGCGCGGCGTGCCGCTGCTTTTCGCGCATGCTGGCGATTGCTACTCGCCTTCGCTCATGTCCGGCTTCGATCAGGGCGCACATATCGTGGCGCTTCAGAACAGGCTCGGCATCGATGTGTTCGTGCCTGGCAACCACGAGTTTGATGCCGGCAAAGCGAATTACTTCAAGCGCGTCTCGGAGCAGACCTATCCGACCTACTGCGCCAACCTGCGCGATGCGACCGGCAACGCCCTGCCCGGCCATCTGGATTCGAAAATCCACGAGCTGGGTGGCATCAAGGTTGGCGTGGTCGGCCTCGGGCTGGAGAACACGCCGCAGATATCCAGCTCGGGCGATCTGAAGTTTCTGCCTGTCATCGAGACGTTGCGGACGCAGGTGGCCGCATTGAAGGCACAGGGTGCCGACATTCTGGTGGCTGTGACCCATACGGACCGGGCGGGCGACAACGCCATCATCCGTTCGCGCCTCGTCGACATCGTGCTCTCGGGCCACGACCATGATCTTGCCATCGCCTATGACGGCAAGGTGGTGATGGTGGAGTCAAACGAAGAGGGCAATTACGTCACCGCCATCGACATTGCCGTGAACATCACCGGGGAGGGCGCGGCCCGCTCGGTGTCCTGGACGCCGACCTTCCGCGTCAACGACTCGCGCGCCGTCACGCCCGATCCGGACGTGCTGGCCATGGTCAAGGGCTATGAGGGCGAGCTGTCCAAGGAACTGGATGTCGAGATCGGGACGCTCGCTGGCGAGCTGGATTCCCGCACCGCTTCCGTCCGCACGCAGGAAACGGCCATGGGCAACCTGATTGCCGATGCGCTGCGTGCATCAACCGGTGCCGAGATCGCCATCACCAATGGCGGCGGCATTCGCGGCAATAAGCAATATCCTGCCGGCCACAAGCTCACACGCCGTGATGTGCTGACCGAGTTGCCCTTCGGCAATGCCAGCGTCATGGTCGAGATCACCGGCAAGGACATCAAGGATGCGCTGGAAAACGGCGTCTCCCAGGCCGAGCAGCGCGGTGGACGTTTCCCGCAGGTCTCTGGGTTGAAGGTCGAGGTGGACATCAAGCAGCCTGTCGGCTCGCGGATCACCAGCATCATGGTTGGCGACAAGCCGGTTGATCCGACCGCGAAATACAAGGTCGCTTCCAACAACTTCATGCTGACCGGTGGCGATGGCTATTCGGCGCTGGGCCGCGGCCGCACGCTGATCGGGGTGACAGACGGCAACCTCATGGCCAATGAGGTGATGGTGTTCGCGCGCCGGCAGGGCACAATCACAGCCAAGGTCGAAGGCCGGATTGTGCTGCGCTGAGGCTTTGGCTTGTGGGCGTCGCTATCGTAAACCAACGGCATGAGCGCCACCTATTCCGCAGCCCTTGCCGCCTTTCTGCATGATCCTGCTCATGCGAGTTGGCGCCACATTGGGCCGTTCGCGGATGGCCATGCGGCGCGGGTGGTTGCTGCAATTGACGATGAAGTTGCTGCCGGAGAGCGCGTCGCGCCTGCAGCTGATCGCGTGTTCGCAGCACTGCAGCTCACGCCTCTGAATGAGGTCCACATCGTCGTTCTGGGACAGGACCCTTACCCTACCCCGGGCGATGCCAATGGGCTGGCCTTCTCCTATGTCGGGTCAGGACGCCTGCCGAAATCGCTCGCCAATATCTATCGTGAATTGGCTGATGATCTGGGCCAGCCCCTGCGCCAATCAGGCGATCTCAGTGACTGGGCTGCCCAAGGCGTGCTGCTGCTCAACACAGCCCTCACCGTGCGCGAGGGCGCGGGCAAGGCCGGTGCCCATCTCACGCTGGGCTGGCAGGAGGTGACTGACGCGATCATCGCGCAGGTCTCACACCAGCATCCGCATGTGGTGTTCATGCTCTGGGGCGCGCCTGCGCAAGCCAGGCGCGCGCTGATCGACGAGCGCAAGCATCTGGTGCTCGTGTCACCGCATCCCTCGCCGCTTTCCGCCTATCGCGGCTTCTTCGGCTCGAAACCATTTAGCCGCGCCAATATCTGGCTCGAGCAGAAGGGCTTGGCCGCGATCAACTGGTGATCAGCCGACGGGCCGCTCATCCGCGATCACCTTGCCGTCATTCGGCAGCGCACCCAGCGGCACGACATCGACGATACCCTTGAGCTTGGTGACAGTTTGCAGGGAAGCACCGAGCGCGTCGATCAGTCCCTTCGGCTCGGCATAGACCTCTGCCTTCAGCGTCATCGTGTCCATTTCACCCTTGCGGCCGACGACCAGCCTGAGCCGCGACACCTCTGGATGGCGGCGCGCGATCTCGGCCACCTGTTCGGGGCGCACGAACATGCCCTTGATCTTCGTTGTCTGGTCGGCCCGACCCATCCAGCC
>JAYWHQ010000460.1:0-2513 GCA_043777655.1 Allobosea sp.
GCCGAGACCGAGGCCAAGGTGCAGGTGCTCTCCATCGCCTACCGGCTGGCGCTGCAGGATGGCACGATGCGGCCGGTCTCGATCCAGCCCTTCTGCGACGAGATCCTGAGCAACCTCACCACCTCCCTGCGCCGCCCCGGCCAATGGATCGAGACCGACATCAATGTCGATCACGGGCTGGTGGTGGACCGCATCATCCCGCTCGGGCTGGGGTTGGTCGAGGCCGTGATCGCAGGCCTTGGCGCTGACAATGCGCAGGTCATGCAGGTGGGCCTGAACGCGCTGCCTGACGGGCGCATCCAGCTGGTCGTGACCACGGATGGCCAACTGCTCAAGGGCGGGCCGCCGGCCAAGATCATCGCCGGACTGGCCGCCCAGATCGGGGCCGATGTGAAGCCACCGGCGGGCGACCAGGTGCTGAACTGGACGTTCACCGCCTGAGTGTGTGGTTTCAACTGCTGCGCTTGCCGGTCCTGGCCTTGCCATCGGCCCAGCATGCAGAAAAGCCGCCTTGCGGCGGCTTTAACGATCTGCGGTCTGCGCCGTGTGTGGCGATGGCTCAATCCGGGGTGGCGGCCAGCCAGGCGCGGTTCCAGGTCTGTGTTGTCTTCTCGATGCGCTCCATGCGGGCGGCTTGCGCCGGTGTGGCCCTGGAGGGTGTCAGGTCATCCGAGCTGACAACGGCCCGGCTGATGGTGACATCGTCCCACCGGATGCTGGCGCGGCCGTCGGCGCGCGCGACAAGCAGTGGCACGCACATGACGGCGGCCAGGCAGGCGCCGACCGAGGCGAGCCGGATCAGGGGGCTGGTGATGCTGTTCACGTGGGTTGCGGTCATGGCGATGATCTCCGGGTGTTGAACCTGTGAGAACAACGCGAATGCGGGCATTCTGTTCCATGGTGCCGAAGAACGGCATGCGTGCCTGCAAGCTCTTCAAGCACGGGCAAGCTCCTGCAGGCTCTGCAAGCTCCCGCAGGCTTTGCAAGCCAGCGCGCCTTGTGGATCGAGGCCTCGGCCTCAATAGCCGGCCGGGTTGCCCAGGAGCCGCCACAGCGTGTTGGGCAGCCGCTTGAAGGTCAGCTCCGCCCCGGCCTGATGCTTCTGCAGCAGGATCTGGCGGCCGTGGAACTCCTCGATGCCGGAGCGGTGGCCGACGCTGATGACGGTGGCCGCTGCCAGCTCCTGATGCAGCAGGCTGAGCAGCGAGAACTGGCTCTCCTCGTCCAGCGCCGAGGTTGCCTCGTCCATGATGATGATCTGCGGCTTCTGGATCAGCAGCCGGGCGAAGGCCACGCGCTGGCGCTCGCCGCCGGACAGGGTCTGGTCCCAGCGGCCCTCGACATCGAGCTGCTTGATGAGATAGCCCAGCCCGCAACGTCGCATGGCCTTTTCCATCGTGGCCTGCGCCACGGGTTTCGCCTCGGGATAGGTGAGCGCCTGCCGCAGCGTTCCGAGCGGCAGATAGGGGCGCTGCGGCACGAAGGCGATCTTCAGGCCCTTCGGCACGCGGATCGAGCCCGAGCCCCAGGGCCACAGCCCGGCGAGCGCGCGGATCAGGATGCTCTTGCCCGAGCCGCTCTCGCCGGTGAGCATCACTTTCTCGCCCATGGCGATGCGCACGGAGGCATCGTTGATGACGACGCGCCCTGCCCTGTCGGCCACCGAGAGGCGCTCGATATGGATGGCGCCATCATCGCTGGTGCCGAGCGTGATCGTCGTCTCGTCTTCCATCACGGTGCCGAGATCGATCTCTTCCAGCGCCGTCACCAGCTCCATCACGCGTGCTGCGGATGCATACCATTCCGCCAGCTTGACGAAGTTGTCGACGAACCAGATCAGCGCGCCCTGCACGGCGCTGAAGGCCGCCACCAGCTGCATGACGGCGCCGAGCGACAGATCGCCGCTGAGATATTTCGGCGTCACCAGAATGAGCGGGATCAGCGGGAACAGCGCCCCGTTGCTGTTGAGCACCAGCGCGATCACGCCCTGCTGGCGGATCACCTTCATCCAGGCGGCAAAGACGGTGCCATAGCCAGCCAGCACCGAGCTCAGTTCGTCCTTGTCGCCACGGATCAGCGCCACGCTTTCGGCATTCTCGCGCAGGCGGGTCATCTCGGCGCGAAACTGCGCTTCCGCCTCGTTCTTGGCCGAGACGCGCGCCACCAGCGGGCGGCCCGCGACATAGGCGACAGCAGACGCAATGATCGCATAGATGACAGCGGCCACTGCCATGAAGGCCGGGATCTCGATGGTGCGACCGGCCAGCGTGATCTGCGCGCTGCCGCCGACATACCAGAGGATGGTCGCGAAAGTCGCCGCCATGATGACGGCGCTGAGCAGCCCGAGCGCGAACTCGACCAGCGGCTCGACGGCGAGGCGCACATCATCGGCAATGCGAAACTCGGGCGCCGACTGGTCCGGCGCGACAAAGCCCAGCCGGTAATAGCGCTGGTCGGCAATCCACCAGCCCGCCATGTGGCGCGTGAGCCAGGCCCGCCAGCGCGCCTGAAAG
>JAYWHQ010000461.1:0-2512 GCA_043777655.1 Allobosea sp.
AAGCCCCAGCGAGCCGGTATCGCCCATGAAAATCTGTGCCGGTGGCGCATTGAACCACAGAAAGCCGAGGCCGGCCCCGATCAGCGCGCTGCAAATCACCGCCAATTCACCCGATTGGGGAATATGGTGGATTTGCAGGTAGTTGGCGAAGACAAAATTGCCTGACAGATACGAGATGATGCCAAAGGCCGCAGCCGCGATCATGACCGGGACGATGGCCAATCCATCCAGACCGTCGGTCAGGTTCACCGCATTGCCAGCGCCAACCACGACAAAAGCCGTGACGAGCGGAAAGGCGATGCCCAGCGGGATCAGCATGTCCTTCAGGAAGGGCAGCGCCAGCGAGGATGCAATCTGAGGCGGCGAAATGCGCATGATGAGATAGCAGGCGATCAGCGCGATGCCGATCTCCAGCACGATGCGCGCCTTGCCGGAAAAGCCCTTGTGCGACTGCTTGGTGACTTTCAGGAAGTCATCATAGAAGCCGATGGCAGCATAGGACGCAGTCACACCCAGCACGATCCAGACATAGGGGTTGCGCAGGTTGCCCCACAGAAACGTGGCGAAGAACAGGCCCGACAGGATCATCAGCCCGCCCATCGTCGGCGTGCCACGTTTGGCAAGGTGCGACTCCGGGCCGTCCAGGCGGATCGGCTGGCCCTTGCCCTGCTTCACACGCAGCCAGCTGATGGTCATCGGCCCGAAGAAAAACACGAACATCAGCGCGGTTGCCGTGGCAGCACCTGCCCGGAACGTGATGTAGCGGAACACGTTCAGCGGTCCGAAGTAGGAGGAAAGTTCTGCCAGCCAGGCGAGCATGATGGATGGTCCTTTGTCTCAGTCGTCGGCAGGGATGGCAGGGAAGCGCGCCATCACAGCCGTCACGAGCGGCCCCATTTTCGAGCCCAGCGAGCCCTTGATGGTGACCACATCGCCTGCATGCAAATCATCAAGCAGAAAAGCCTCGATGCCTGCCGCGCTGGCGGCATAGGCCCCGCGCAGCTCGGATGGCAAGGCGTCGTAAAGGTTGCGCATCAGCGGCCCGCAGGCAAAAACACGCGAAACGCCGTTCGCCTCGATGGCAGCAGTGAGATCACGGTGAAGGTCGGCTCCGGTCGGGCCGAGCTCCAGCATGTCGCCCAGCACGGCGATGCGGCGCCCGCGCCCTGCGATTGGCATGCGGCCAAGATTGTCCAGCGCCGCACGGACAGAGGCCGGATTGGCATTGTAGCTCTCGTCAATGAGAGTCAGCACGCCACCGCGGACATGCAAGGTCTGGTGCGCGCCCCGGCCTTGTGGCGGCACCAGATCGCCGAGTGCCAGCGCAGCAAGTGCGAGATCAGCACCCAGCACCTTCGCTGCCAGCAACACGGAAAGCGAGTTCATCACCACGTGCTTGCCGGGGCTGCCGAGCCTGTAGGTGACCGGTTGGCCCATGATGACTGCGTCCACGGTCGACATGTCGGCACGCAATGCGCAGGAGAGCAGCCGCGCATCAGCCTCGGCATGTTCGCCAAAACTCAGCACTGTTCCTGCCGGGCTTGCCAGCGCTGACGACCGGAGACGCGCCGACTGTGGAAGATCGGCATTGATGATCGCTGTGCCGCCCGGCTTCAGGCCGGAAAAAATCGCCGCCTTCTCGTCGGCAATCCCGTCAATGGAACTGAAAGCCGCCAGATGCACCGGCTGCACCGTGGTAACAATCGCGACATCCGGATTGGCCATGAGCGCCAGAGGCAGAATTTCACCGGGGTTGCTCATGCCGATCTCGTAGACGGCATAGGTCACGCTTGCAGGCGTGCGGCACAAGGTCAGCGGCACGCCCCAATGGTTGTTGTAGGACGCGACCGGCGCATGGGTCTCGCCTTGCCGCGACAGCACAAGCCTGAGCGCTTCCTTGGTGCCTGTCTTGCCTACGGAGCCTGTGACGGCCACCACACCCGCATCGAGTGCAGCACGGCGCGCCATGCCCGCCTGCTCCATCGCGCGCAGCACATCGGTAACGATGGCCAGCGCGCCGTGGCCTGCCAGCGCTGCGGCATGCGCTTCATCAACGACGCAAAGTCCGGCGCCCCTGGCCTGCGCGGCTGCCACGAAATCATGCCCGTCGCGGCTTTCGCCCTGAATGGCGAAGAACACATCGCCCGCGCCGAGCGTGCGCGTATCAATGGACACGCCGTTGATTGCACCCGGCATGGCGCCATCAAGCCGCGCGCCCATGGCAGCAACCAGCGCCTCGCCTGTCCAGAGTGGCGCAACAGTCATCAGGCAAACTCCGCAATGGCGGCCAAAACCGCCTCATGATCCGAAAACGGCAAGACGCGATCCCCGACAATCTGGCCCGTTTCATGGCCCTTGCCGGCCACAACCAGAACATCGCCCTGTCCCAGCATCTTCACGCCTGCCCGGATCGCATCAGAGCGGTCTCCGATTTCGGTCGCGCCGGGTGCCGCCGCCATCACTTCGGCGCGGATGGCAGCCGGAACTTCGCTGCGCGGATTGTCATCTGTGA
>JAYWHQ010000462.1:0-2501 GCA_043777655.1 Allobosea sp.
ACTTCGCGAAGCGGCCTGATTTTGGAGAGCGTGACAGCAAGCGCCGCTTGTGCGGCAAATCATTGCGCTGGGTCCCGGGTTCCGTTTCGCTGCGCTGCACGGCCCCGGGAATCGTTCACCTCAGCTCGGGCGTGACAGCAAAAAGCCGTCGGTGCTCGTCCAGCGCGTAGCGGTCGGTCATTCCCGCGAGATAATCGCTGACGCGACGGGCGCGGCGGGCGTCATCCAGCTGGACAAAATCGGCTGACCACTCTTTGGGCATGGTGTCGGGATCGGTGGAAAAGCGCGCAAACAGGTCGCGCACGACCTGCGCTGCCTCCTCGCGGATGATCCTGACGCGGGCGTGGCGATACATGTTGGGATAGAGGAAGGCCTTGATGGCCCGGTCAACGGCTGCCATTGGCGCGGAAAACGCGATGACCGGCACGCCCGCCTGGCGGATGGCGGCGCTGCTGGCCGGATCGAGCGCGGCCAGATTCTGCGTTGATTGTGCAATGACATCCTCGACAAAGCGCGTGATGACGCGGCGCACCACCTCGTTGGTCAGCCGGTTGCGCTCGAGGCCCGGATGGAGGCGCTCGATCTCGTCGATCAACCCGCCGAGAAACGGCACGGCGCGCATGTCGTCGATGCTGAAGAGCCCGGCGCGCAAGCCGTCATCAATGTCATGGGCATTGTAGGCAATGTCGTCGGCAAGGGCCGCCGCTTGCGCCTCTGCGCCGGCATGGCTGGCCAACTCCAGCGGATGAAGCCGGTCGTATTCGAGAATGGCGCCGGGCACCCCGCGCGCCGCATAGCGCGGCAACGGGGAGCCATCAGTCCCGATCAAAGGCCCATTGTGCTTCACAAGGCCTTCCAGCGTTTCCCAGGCGAGGTTCAACCCGTCGAACCCGGCATAGCGCTGCTCCAGCCGCGTGACGATTCGCAGCGCCTGCGCGTTGTGATCGAAGCCGCCAAAGCTGCGCATGCACGCGTCCAGCGCATCCTCGCCTGTGTGGCCGAAGGGCGTGTGGCCCAGATCATGCGCCAGCGCCAGCGCCTCCGCGAGGTCCTCATCCAGCCCCAGCGCACGCGCGATGGAGCGGGCGACCTGCGCCACCTCGATCGTGTGGGTCAGCCGGGTGCGAAAATGGTCTCCCTCATGAAAAACAAAGACTTGCGTCTTGTGCTTCAAGCGGCGGAAGGCTGTGGAATGGATGATGCGGTCCCGGTCGCGCTGAAAGGGATTGCGCGTTGGCGAGCCAGGCTCGACCACCAGCCGCCCCCGGCTCTCAGCCGGATCGCAGGCATAGGCCGCGCGCCAGCGCTCGCCGGGCGGCCTCGGTTGCAGGATGGCTTCTGGCAACGGCATGACAGCCCTTCACGGCGCGCTGGTTGAAGGCAGGCCCGTTCGCCATTACCTTGAAGGTCACAACGGACGCAAGGAATCGAATCCATGAGCCAGACAGATCTCGCCATCAAGCCGGTCAGCGTCACCGCCAATGCCGCAAGCCGCATCCTGAAGGTGATGGCAACTGAGGCCAAGGGCGCGATGCTGCGCGTCAGCGTCACAGGCGGCGGCTGCTCTGGCTTTCAATACGTGTTCGGCGTCGATGCCAGCCGCAACAGCGATGATCTGCTGATCGAGCGCGATGGCGCGAGCGTGGTGATCGACGCGACATCGCTGCAATTGCTGGACGGGGCCACCATCGACTTTGTCGATGACATCATGGGCCAGTCATTCCGGATCACGAACCCGAATGCCACATCATCCTGCGGTTGCGGAACGTCCTTTGCCATCTGAGGCACACTGACGTGCAGGTGCCAAGCGGGCGTCGCGCTTCAATGTGCGCCTTGCGTGCCACCAACCTCAAGCCGGATTTCGGCAGCCATGAGACCCTTGGGTCCAGGCCCGAAGCGCACGAAGATCACATCGCCGGGCTGCAATTCGGCAATGCCGAAGCGGCGCAACGTTTCCATGTGGATGAAGACGTCCGGCTCGCCCTCGCCTTTTGAAGCAAAGCCGAAGCCACGCAGGCGGTTGAACCACTTCACCACCAGCCGCTCCATGCCGCTGGTCGGCGTGACCGAAACATGCGTGCGCGCGGGCGGCATTTCGGCGGGATGAAGGGCGACAGACGTGTCAAGCGACAGCACGCGCAGGGCCTGGAGGCCACGGCCACGGGGCGCGGCCTCGACCACAATCCTGGCACCCTCGGCAATGGTGTTGAAGCCATCGCGCTTCAGGATGGTGACATGCAGCAGGATATCAGGCCCCCCGGCCTCCGGCACGATGAAGCCATAGCCCTTGCTGACATCAAACCATTTGATGCGACCTGTCACTTCCGTGCCTGTCTCGGCACGGACATCAACGGGCGCGTCCAGCCGGATGACACGGTTGAGGGACTGGACCGTTCCCGGACCCGGTTTGCCTTGATCGCCGAACTCGTCGGACATGAACCGTTACCCCACCTGACGCCTTGATTCGTGACGATAGGATAGCATCGCAGCAGTGCATGCAA
>JAYWHQ010000463.1:0-2493 GCA_043777655.1 Allobosea sp.
GACTATCTGCTGGCTGGCCAGGGCGAGGCCTGTGTTACGCTGTTTCCGATTTTGCACGCCGACATCCGAAGCGTGCAGGTGGGCATGTGCGGGCCAGTGGCGCTCTGGCCGCGAGACCTTCAGCCAATAAGGGCCGATGCCTCCCTGCCAGAAGATTTCGCCGGGCATACGCTGGTCGTGTTCGAGCCACAGTCGGTGCATGGGCGGGTTCTCGGAGATGTGCTCAGGTCGGGCGGGGTCACGCCCCGCCGCACGCATGTGGTGCGCTTTGCCGAGACCGCCGTTGCCTTGGCTGAAGCCGGCATAGGCGTGGCGATTGTCGATGCTTTTTCTGCTAGCGCGGCAGACCTGTCCCGCGTCAGCTATCGTCCGGTGCATCATCCCGCGCGCTATCACGTCTATCTGCACTGGCATGCGGAGCGCGCCCGCAGCGGGCTGGTGCAGCAATTGGAAGCCAGCTTGCGGCAGGCGGTCGAGAGCTTCATTCGGGCCTGATCTATAGCGTCAGGCTATTTGATGATGATTGTTTTGCGATTGCTCCACTTTCAGAACTGACTTCTGATGCTTCGAGTGATTGCCAGCACATGGCAGGAGAAACGCGCATGTCCGAACACGATCAGCCTGCATCTGGCCAGCACAGCCCTGCCCGACGCGATGTTCTGCGTTCCGCTCTGGCGCTTCTGGCCTCGGGGGCCGCTGCTCCGGTGTGGCTTGGCCCCGTGATGGCGCAAGCCTATCCGGCGCGGTCCATCCAGGTCATCGTGCCGTTTGCGGCGGGTGGCGGTGTCGATGTGGTGACCCGCATTGTGGCAGAGGCCGCTGGCGATATTCTCAAGCAGCGTCTTGTCATCGACAATCGTGGCGGCGCTGGAACAGTGATCGGCTCGCAAGCCGTCGCCAAGGCCGAGGCCGATGGCTACACGCTGCTGGCGGCACCCACGACCATGGTTATCAATCCCGCGCTGAGGGCCAACCTGCCATTCGATTGGGAGAAGGACCTTGTGCCCGTCGCCATGATGGCGAAGCTGCCCTTCGTTGTGGTGACACGCAAGGACCATCCAGCCAACACGATGAAGGAGCTGGAGGTCTGGGGCAAGAAGGACGGCCAGATCATCACCTTCGGTTCTGGCGGCGCGGGCACGGTTGCGCATCTGGCTGGCGAGTTCTTCGGCCTGCGCTCGGGGGCCAAGGTTCAGCATGTGCCCTATCGCGGCGAGGCTCCGGCCCTGACTGACGCGATGAGCGGCAACATCACTGTCATGTTCTCGACGCTGGCCTCGGCTTCTGCGCAGGTGGCAGGCGGCACATTGAAGGCACTGGCCGTGACGACGAAAACGCGGGCAAGCCTGCTGCCAAACGTGCCGACCGTGGCCGAGCAAGGCTATCCCGACTATGACCTGTCGGCATGGGTGGCGATTGTTGCACCCAGGAACACCTCCACTGAGGTTGTGCGCGTGCTGAACAGCGCCATCAATGCAGCGCTGGCGCAACCCGCGATTGCCGAGCGTCTCGCCACCATTGGTGCCCAGGCGGCCCCCGGCACGCCAGACCAGCTTGCTGCCTTCATGAAGGCGGATGCGGCGATCTGGTCACGCGTGGTGAAGGAAGCCGGGATCAAAATCGATCCTTGACGGGCGACCGAGCGCCATGCTGGCATTGCGGAAAACAACGCCTGAGCCGGGCGTGATCCTTGCGGATGTCCCGGAGCCTCCTGTGCCGGGTCCGGGCGAGCTTTGGCTGCGGGTTGCGGCCGCAGGCATCTGTGGCACCGACCTGCACATCGCCGAATGGACGCCGGGCTATGAGGCCATGGCGGCGGCCATGCCGGTGACCCTCGGGCATGAATTCGTCGGTGAGGTGGTGGCCGTCGGAACCGGTGTCGTGGATCGCGCGATCGGTGACCGTGTCGTGGTGCGACCATCCACCGTCTGTGCGTTCTGCGCGACCTGCGGCCCCAACCGGCACGCGGCCTGCAGCCGGCGCCGCGGGCTTGGTGTTGTTCGTGATGGCGGCTTTGCGCGCGTTGTGCTCGTGCCATCGGAAAACACGCTGCTGTTGCCGCCCGGACTCGACGTGGAACTCGCGGCCCTGACCGAGCCCATGACCGTGAGTGCCGAGGCTGTGGCCAATGGCGCTGTGAAGGCGGGAGACCGCGTTCTGGTGATCGGTCCCGGCACCATCGGGCAGGGCGCGGCGCTGCTGGCCCGGCTTGCCGGCGCAGCTGAGGTTGTGGTCGCCGGGCGCGAGGACCTGCCGCGATTGACGCTGCTGGCAAAGCTCGGGTTGACCGTGCTTGAAGTTGGCACCGGCACAATCGGCGCGGCATTGGAGGCGCGCGGAATTCCGGGCGACTTTGATGTCGTCATCGAGGCGGCAGGCGTTCCGGCCCTGATTGATCCGGCCCTTCGCCTGCTGCGCCGACGTGGCATTCTGGTGGTGTGCGGCATCCATCCGTCGCCCGCCGCCATCGATCTGACACAGCTGGTGCGCGGG
>JAYWHQ010000464.1:0-2493 GCA_043777655.1 Allobosea sp.
GAAGAAGATCAGCGCGATGAAGGCCGACAGCATGAACACGTCGCCATGGGCGAAGTTCACCATGCCGATGATGCCGAACACCATCGTGTAGCCAATGGCGATCAGCCCATAGATTGAGCCAAGCGTCAGCCCGTTGATGAGCTGCTGGACAAATACTTCCATCGCTGGAGCCTTCCCCCTGTTGTCCGGTCCCGCATTGTCACTGCCATGACGGCAGCGCATGAGGGTTCCGAGCGCGACGCAGAGCTAGCAATGCTCTGAGGTGACGACAATCACCTGCCGCCATAATTCTGTCAAAAGCAATCATGCGGTTATTGGCGTGTCAAACAGCAGCGGATTCTGAAGTGTTGCCTCAATTCTGCGCAATTAAATGCAGTCTTGTGCAGTGCCGTTTTTATGCTGCATCGCAGCATTCATGCGCGATCTGCATCAGGATGATGATGGTGTGTCAGTCCTTGAGCACAAATCCATGCGCCAGCGGGTCGCGGTCATCGATGAAAATCGTGTTGTAGCCGGTCATTCGCGCCCAGCCCTCGATGGAGGGGATGATGGCCTCGTGCTGGCCAACCCGTGTCGCTGCCTCGACACGGCCACGAAACAAGGTGCCGATGATGCTCTCATGCACGAAGTCATCGCCGGGCCTGAGCTTCCCCTTTGCCGCCCATTGCGCCATGCGCGCCGAGGTGCCGGTGCCGCAGGGGCTGCGGTCAATCGCCTTGTCGCCATAGAACACGGCATTGCGGGCATGGGCCTCGGGGTGCTTCGGCTGGCCCGTCCAGAGCACATGCGACAGGCCGTTGATGGCCGGATTTTCGGGATGGACGAAGCTGTATTTCGCGCGGAAGGCCTCGCGCAGCTTCGGGCTCCAGCGCAGGATGTCGGAAGGCGAGACATCGGCCACATCGCGGAAGACGGCCTGCGCATCGACAATCGCATAGAAGTTTCCACCATAGGCGACATCGACCGTCACCATGCCCAGCCCATCGACCTCGGCTGTCAGACCTGTCGCATGGAGGTATGAGGCGATGTTGGTGATGCGCACCGAATCGACATGGTCGCCATTGCGGACATAGGTCGCAGTGACGAGGCCGGCGGGTGTATCGATCCGCACGGTGCCAGCCTGCTTCGGCTGGATCAGCCCACGCTCCAGCCCCATCGTCACGGTGCCAATGGTGCCATGCCCGCACATGGGCAGGCAGCCCGAGGTCTCGATGAAGAGGAAGGCGATGTCGGCATCGGGCCGCGTGGGTGGATAGAGGATCGCGCCCGACATCATGTCATGGCCGCGCGGCTCGAACATCAGGCCCGTGCGGATCCAGTCATACTCCGCCAGGAAATGCGCGCGCTTCTCGACCATGTTGGCGCCTTCCAGCACCGGGCCGCCGCCTGCCACGAGCCGCACCGGATTGCCGCAGGTGTGGCCGTCGACACAGAAGAACGTATGGGTCGCCATGGTTTTGCTCTCTCAGAAGCGCTGGGCGCTGAAGGGGGTAAGGTCGATGGGCGGCTTGCGCCCCGCAATCAGGTCCGCGACCAGCTGTGCTGTCACGGCGGATTGCGTCAGCCCGTAATGGCCATGCCCGAACGCGTAGATGACGCGCGGGCTGCGGCATGAAGCGCCGATCACGGGGAGCGAATCTGGCATGGACGGTCGAAATCCCATCCATTCCGTGCCCATTTCATAGTTCGGCACGCCATTGAGGAACTGTCTTGCCTTCGCGTGCAGTGCGCGCGTCCTTGCATGGTTGGGCGCAGCCTCCAGCCCGCCGAACTCGACCGCGCCACCGATGCGCAGGCCGCTGTCGAGCGGTGTCGCGACAAAGCCCTCGCCCTCAAAAGCGATGGGTCGACGTGTCAGCCCGGTTACGCCCGGAAAGCTGATGTTGTAGCCGCGCTCGGTGTCGAGCGGCACCTTGTCACCGACGCCTGCCGCCAAGGGCTTTGCCCAGGCGCCAGCTGCCAGCACCACGGCATCCGTCACGCGCTGCCAGCCATCCGGCCCAACGAGCACAGGGCGCGTGGCCGGGTTGATGAGCGTGATGCGTGCCTGCTCGTAGCGGGCGCCGCGCGCGATGGCCGCGTCGAACAGCGCCTTGGTGATGGCCAGCGGATCGGAAACATGCGCGGTGTTCTCGATATGCGCGGCTCCGATGAACTGGTCATTGAGCGCGGGCTCAAGCTGGCGCAGCACCTCGCGCGAGATCATCTCGACGCCGAAGCCGAATGAGCGCTGGCGCGCGGCCACGAGCGACCCGGCCTCAAAGGCTGCTTGCGTGCGATAGACATGCAGCCCGCCGCGCCTGTGGATGTGCTGGCCAAGGCCGAGTTCCGCAGCCAGTTTTTCCCAGGCGGGCAGGGCGCGTTGCTGGAGGGCTGCCAGCGCCACGGTCGAACGCTCAACCTCAGCTGGCCGGGAGGCGGCAACAAAGCGTGCTAGCCACGGCGCGATCTTCAACAGATAGGCCGGTCGGATGGCGAGTGGCCCCAGTGGAT
>JAYWHQ010000465.1:0-2487 GCA_043777655.1 Allobosea sp.
CTCTTCCTCGATTTCGAGATGGAGCGCGGCGCTGACGGTGCAATGACCGGCTATGCTTTCCCTGAAATGCTGAGTGGCGTCGTCCGGCTGATGAAGGCAGGCCAGCGCGACGGGGCGCACGACCTGTTCGACGCGCATCTGCCCTTGCTGCGCTACGAGCAGCAGCCGGTGATCGGGCTGGCTGTGCGAAAATATGTGATGATGAAGCGCGGCATGATTGCCTCCGATGCGCAGCGCAAGCCCGGCAGCGCCATCACCCCGGCAGCGCGGGCGGAAGTCGATTATCTGCTGGCGCGGCTCGCTCGCAGCGGGCACGGGGCAGGGATCGCATCATGAGCGCGTCCATGGCCACGACCACAACCGCCTTTCTGCAGAAGAACGCTGCGGGCATCCTGCTGTCGGCAGCTGTCGCGGTCGCGGCGGTGCTTGCAGAGCCCCTGATGAGGCGCCTTACCGGTGGTTTCACCCTGCCAGCCATGGTGATTGCGCTGTTCATCGGCATTGCGCTCAATGGGGTGGCGGCTGATGCGCGCTTTCAGCCGGGCATCACCTGGTGCGTGAAAAAACTCCTGCGCATCGCCATCGGTCTTTTGGGCTTGCGTATCGCGCTCGGCGACATTCTGGGCCTTGGCCTTGGCACCATTGCGCTGGTGGTGGCCTCCATGGCCATCACGATTGCCGCCACCATCTGGCTGGCTCGACTTTTTGGCCAGGAGGCGGGCTATGGCGCGCTTGCCGGCGCAGCCAATGCGGTTTGCGGTGCCTCCGCCACGCTGGCCACCAGCACGGTTGTGCCCAACTACAAGAACAAGGATGCTGACACCGCTTTCACGGTTGTCATGGCCAATGCGATCTCGACGCTGGTGATGCTAACCTATCCACCGCTCTGCATCTGGCTCGGCCTGAGCGCCCGCGAAACCGGCCTGATGCTGGGCGCGAGCATTCATGACATGGCGCAGGTCGTGGGCGCGGGATACGCGGTGTCCGAGGATGTCGGCAACACTGCGGTGGTGGTGAAGCTGTTCCGCGTGTTCCTGCTGCTGCCCGTCGTGCTGGCGATTGGCTGGTGGTTCATGCGACGCGGTGAGCAGGCCGGTGACGCCAAAGTGCCAGCGCCCATTTTTGCCGTGGTGTTTCTGGTGCTGGTGCTGGTCAACACGGCCGCCATGGCCATGCCACAACTGCTGCCGTTCTATCTGCCGATCAAGGGGTTCCTCAGCGAGGTCAGCAAATGGGGGCTTCTGCTCTCCATCGCGGCACTCGGCCTCGGAACCTCGATCACAGCCATTCTTGCTGTTGGCTGGCGCCATGTCGCGGTGTTCATGGGCGCGACCGTGCTACTGCTGGTCATTGTGACCGGCGGGCTTGTGGTGCTGCGATAGAGGCAGCAGTGCCCACGCGACCGCGTGCTCACGCGCACGGTTCGCTGCCAACGTGCCGATAAGGGGAAAGTGGTGCCGCTTGAGGGATTCGAACCTCCGACCCCCTCATTACGAATGAGGTGCTCTACCAGCTGAGCTAAAGCGGCAACGGGGAAGCCGATACCAGCACGCCTGCTGATTTGCAAGATCATTGGGGCGGATCATCGGGGCTGATCTCAGGCTCGAGCAGGCTGCGAAATCACGGGCTCGCGCCGCTTCGGCAGGGGGAGCCCCCCCAAGAATCCGGGTGCTTTGGGCAGCCTGCTCACATAACGTTTGTGCAACACAGAACAAGATTCGGAAGGACGCGGCGGTTCATGCGTCGCGGCGGTTGACAGATGGCCATCCAGAGCATGACCGGGTTTGCCCGGCAGACCGGCACCCTTTCGCCTGATATGGCGGCTTTCGCCTGGGAGCTGAAAAGCGTCAACGGGCGCGGGCTCGATGTGCGGGTGCGGGTGCCCGCCGGGCTGGACGCGATTGGCGACGAGGCCCGCAAGCGGCTATCAGCGGCGTTCCAGCGCGGCACGATCCATGCCGGGCTCACGATCACCACGCAGGCGGGTTCGGCCCGTCCCCGCATCAACCATGAGGTGCTGGCTGGCCTGCTGGCTGATCTGGAACAGGTCAAGCGCCCAGCAAGCATGGGCCCGGCCACGCTTGACGGCTTGCTGGCCGCGCGCGGCGTGATCGACATCTCGGAAGAGAGCGTTGACCGGCTGGAAACAGGCAGTCGTGTTCTTCTGGAGGCGCTGGAACAGGCAATTGCAGGCCTCACGGCGTCACGCGGCGAGGAGGGCGCGGCGCTGGAAGCTGTCGTCACAGGTCAGATCGCGCAGGTCGAGCAGCTGGCGAAATCAGCCGAGCATCACCCCGCCCGCCAGAGCGAGGCGCTGAAGGCCAGGCTGGCGGCGCAGGTGGAAGCGCTGCTGGAAACCAGCCAGAAGCTTGATCCGCAACGGCTGCATCAGGAAGCGGCGCTGCTGGTCGTCAAGGCCGACATCCGCGAGGAGATCGACCGGCTGGCGGCCCATGTCGTGGCGGCGCGCGCGCTGCTGGCGCAAGG
>JAYWHQ010000466.1:0-2480 GCA_043777655.1 Allobosea sp.
GGTTCCAGTTGGTGGCGGATTCGCTGGAAAGTGGCGATTGGGCCAGCGCCGGACTGCAAACCATTGCAAAACCAGCGACTCCGATAAAAGCGAAACGCATCAGGATCATCCGTGAACAGGGCAGCGCAACACATCTGCGGGCGCACATGGTCTCATCATTACCTTTCCATGTGGTTGTCAAATGGCAAAATCGTCATTTGGTAAAAAACGAGATTTTATGGAATGCGTTAAATCATAGGTTGTATTTCACGGTTTGAGAAGTGGAAAATTAACTGTTTGGTGTGCACCTTTGATCGCATGCCAACGCGCATTTCGCATTGGTCGCGCGATGAGGTGCCTGCCGTGAATGTTCCGAAGTTCTTTCATACCATTCGTTTCAAGCTGTGCGTCGCCGCCATTCTCTTCATCGTCCCCCAAGTCATCCAGATCAACGTTATCAACCGGCGGGCTCAGACCGACATCGATTTCGCGAGCAAGGAGCGCGTTGGCGTGGCCTATCTCGAAGTGTTGCGCCCGCTGCGGCTGCAACTGGCGCGCGCCAGCGCAACAGCCGTCATCGGGCCGGAGCTGACAGCCGCTATTGCCCAATTCACGCAGGCACGGTTGGCATTTGATGGCGCGCTTGCCACGGAAGTAACCTCGGACTCGCTGAAAAGCACCCTGCAACTGATCGATCAACCTTTTGGCTCGCAGCTTGCGCTGCGTTCGCTTGGTTTCCATGCGCAGGCCATTGGCGACAATTCAAATCTGATCCTCGATCCCGATCTCGATACCTATTATCTGATGGTGATGAGTGTCGAGCGTCTGCAGGAAACCTTGCAGGAGGCTGCGCAGCTCACGGCCTCTGCCACGGCGATGTCGCGCTCTGCTTCGCGGTCAAATGCGGCGTTTTCCACGTTTGAATCGGCACGGATGCGTTTCGAGGCGTCAGAAGAGCGGCAGCTAAAGTCCATCGTCGCCGTGATCAAGAACCTGCAGGAGAAAGGTGTTCCGCCAAAGCTGGCGGAAAGCTTCACGGCCCTGACCAACGCCATGAGCGCATACGGCAATGCCGTCAGCGCTGTTGGCAGCGCGTGGTCCAGCAATGCGGGCGCCATCGACAATGGTCGGTTGCTTGCTGCCGGCGAGCGTCTTTATGCCAGCATCGATCAGGCGTCAGACGTGAATTCCGCTCAGCTCGACCACCTGCTGGGCGCGCGCATCGGCCGGTTGCAGGGTGACCGGATGGTCGATCTCGCGATCTGCCTATTTTTCGGCGTGATGGCACTCGGCCTTGCCGCACTCATGACCATGGCGATCATGAGGAACCTCTATGGCTTGAAGCGCAGCCTGGAAAAGATCGCGACCGGAAATATGAACGTTGAGGTGTCCGGGGTCGAACGCCGCGATGAAATGGGCAGTGTGGCACGCGCGGTTGTGCAGTTGCGCGATTCGGTCACCGAACAGTTGCGCACCAATTTCTCGGAAGAAAAATCCGATGCGATCCGGCAGGAGACACGCCGCGCTGTGAAGGATGTGGCCGATCAGCTCCATGCCACCACGCTCGGTGCCGTGCAGAACATCGAAGCGCTCGGTCTGGAACTCAACCAGTCGTCCAGCTTCGTGGCCAGTTCAGCCAATTCCACGCAGTCGGCCATCTCATGCAGCATGGCGGCGCTCGAACAGTCCGCTGTCAATGTCCGCGCCGCCACCGAAGGCATGGAAGAGCTTGGCCGGGCTGTCGGCGAGATTGCCGAGCAGGTTGCGGCTGCAGCCAATGTCAGCCGCAATGCGAGCGGGCAGGCTGTGCAGGCCAGGGAGCGGGCGCGCGATCTGCAGAGCTCTGTCGTGGAGATTGCCGACATCATCAAGATCGTTCAGCAGATTGCCGGGCAGACCAACCTTCTTGCTCTCAACGCAACGATTGAAGCTGCGCGTGCCGGCGAGGCCGGCCGTGGCTTCGCCGTGGTCGCACAGGAGGTGAAAAGCCTCTCGATGCAGACGAGCAAGGCCACTGAAGAAATCACCCAGCGCATCCACACGATTTCCGGGGTGTCGGCCGCTGTCGGCACGGCGATCGAGGGCATGGCGAATGCCATCGGTCAGGTCGATGAGGTGGCTGTTGCCATCGCAGCGGCAGTCGAACAGCACAATGTCACGACGGTTGAAATCAACATGCGTGTCCGCGAATCCGTCGATACGGCCAGCGTCGTCATCGGCCAGATCGAGGAAGTGTCGAGCATGGCGGAGACGACCGGCAGCATTGCCACTGACCTGGACCGGCTGGCTGGCAAGCTGAGCCATCAGGTCACGCATCTGCGCAGCGAGACCGAGCGTCTGATCGGAACGCTGGCTGCGTGAGCGGGTTCCGGCGTCTTGACGCCGCGCCTCAGACCGCGCCAACTGCTGCTCATTGTCACGAACAAGCAGATGGGCCGTTGGAATGAACGCGCAGCCGCGTATCGAGAAGAAGCCCTCGGTCTGCCCGCATGATTGCCCTT
>JAYWHQ010000467.1:0-2475 GCA_043777655.1 Allobosea sp.
CGCCGTCTGCGAGGCCGAGCAGGCTTTGCCCGATGGCGGCACGACAATCATGGCCATTGCGACAGAGACCGCGCGCGGCGTGTTCCAGCTGGGCACCTATGCAGGCGCAAGCCACCGTCTGATGGCCCTGACATGGGGCGCCGAGGATCTCGCCGCCGAACTGGGCGCCGAGACCAACCGGCTTGCCGATGGCAGCCATGCCGATCCCTATCGGCTGGCGCGTAGCCTGACGCTGATGGGCGCCTCGAGCGCCAATGTCGAGGCCATCGACACGGTGTTCACGAACTTCCGAGATGACGACGGGCTGAGGGCCGAGTGCATGGCCGCGCGCCGCGATGGTTTCACCGGCAAGATGGCGATCCACCCCGGTCAGGTCGCCATCATCAACGAGGTGTTCACGCCTTCAGATGCGGCGCTCGCCCGCGCGCGCAAGATCGTGGCGCTGTTTGCCGCGAACCCCGAGGCCGGCGTGCTGGGACTCGACGGCCAGATGCTCGACAGGCCCCATCTGCGACAGGCCGAGCGCCTGCTCAAGCGGGTGGGCGCGAACTAACGCGCATCGATCTGGCGGCATTTACGGTTGCCTGAGGCGAGGCAATCCTGTGCCTTTTTGGCGGCATCAAGCTCCTTCACCAGCCAGTAACCGCCTGCAAGCAACACCAGCAGGAAGATGGCCGCCAGCAGGTTCAGCGTCATCCGCCATTCGGGATCATCGTGATCCTCCGGCTGCTGGCGGTTCATCGCTCAGCCGCCTGCGGGCCGGGTGATCGAGAAGAGCGACGACACTTCGGCATAATCGGCATAGCCGCAGCGGGCGATCGGATTGGCGGCAGCGGTGTCAAACCGGCCATGAGTGATGAAGGCATCATTGATGTAGATGCTGACCACCTGGCCAATGACCATATAACGGTCCGTCTCGCGGCCATCCATGTCCGACAGGCGCTGGATCGAGATCAGCCTGCATTCCAGCGCAGCCGGGCTCAGCGCCACGCGCGGTGGGCGAACGGCGCGCGAGGCCGCCATCTCCAGCCCGGCATAGTCATATTCGCTGGTGCCGCGTGGCAAAGGTGCGGATGTCAGGTTCATCTGGTGGTCAAGCGCCTTTGTCACCAGCGAGCAGGTGAACTCTTTTGTTTCCGCAATGAAGCTGACGGCATCCTTCAGCCCCTCGGAGGAAAACATCACCATGTGGGGGCGCGTCGAGATCGCATTGAAATAGCTGTAGGGTGCAAGATTGATGGCGCCACTTGAGCTCATGGCCGTGATCCAGCCGATGGGCCGCGGGGCCACGATGGCCTTGAAAGGATCATGCGGCAGGCCGTGATCGCCAAGATGGGGTGCGTAATCCATCTGGCTTCAGGCTTCGAAATGCGTGGTCAAAGCGGCCACATCCGGGCGCTCGCGGTCAGCAGGGCGGACATCGCTGCGTCCGATATGGACAAAACCCGCCATGCGCTCGCCAGCACCCAGGCCGAGAGCGTCAAGCACGGCGCGATCGAACGAGAACCAGTTGGTGAGCCAATTGGCGACAAAGCCCATGGCGTTGGCCGCAACCACCAGGTTCATGCAGACAGCACCGGCTGTCAGCACCTGCTCCCATTCCGGGATTTTCACATGCGGGCCAGCCTTCGAAACCACGCCGATGACAAGCGGCGCATGGGTGAGGCGCGCGGCTTCATAGGCCACCTTTGCATCATCTGCCTGCGGATTGGCCGCCCTGAAAGCAGCGCCAACAATCTGGCCAGCCCGCAGGCGGCCCTCGCCTTCCAGCACCAGAAAGCGCCAGGGCACCAGCCGCCCATGGTCAGGCACACGCGAGGCAATTTCCAGCAACAGCGCCTGCTCGTCCGCGCTGGGGGCCGGGCCAGTCATCATGTTGGGGGGCACGGAGCGGCGCTGCCGCAACAATTCAAGCATTTCGTTCGATTTCACAGGCATGTGTGCATGACATCCGTCTGGAGAAAGGTGCGGTCGAGATTTCGACCCCGCGCTTTCGCCATGTTATCGACAAGTCAGGCTGTCAGGGCTAGGAAAATCTGATGGCTGAGACGCGCTTGCCCGACATGAGACCCAACCATTTTCATCGCTTGCGATGGTGCGCGGCAGCTGTGCTGGCAGCATCTGTGCTTTTTCACGCGCCGTTGCAGGCGCAGACGCCCGCCACTGTGCCGTCGCAGCTGACGCCTTTTGTCCAGACAACGCTGAATGTCAGCGCCGTTTTTCCGGGCGATCAGCGGGCCATCCGCTCCGGGCTGGTGTGGCGCATCCTGTCCGACAAGGGCGATGGGCAGCCACCCCAGATCATCGCGCGCACATCTGCTTCTACCGCCAGCTTTACGCTGGAACCGGGCACCTACATGGTCCACGCCGCCTATGGCTTTGCCAGCGGCACCAAGCGCGTGACCATTGCCAAGGGCGCAACCCTGAACGAGCGCATCACCGTCAATGCCGGGGGCCTGCGCATTGCGGGCTCGA
>JAYWHQ010000468.1:0-2473 GCA_043777655.1 Allobosea sp.
ACCAGCTTGTCGATAAATTCCGAGTCCTGCTCTTCGCGGTCCCGGCGACCATGGGGCTCTCTTGCCATGATATCCTCTTACTTGCGCGGGAACAGCCACCCTGCCCCGCTCGCTCGAGCGCCCCGGATGGGGCGACGTTCTAGATAGCAACTCAGGCTTCGGATCAGAAGCTGAGCCCACCCTCGCGGGCAGCCTCGGCCAGCGCCTTGACGCGGCCGTGATACATGTAGGCGCCACGGTCGAACACGACCTCCTTGACGCCGGCCTTGATGGCGCGCTCGGCAATCATCTTGCCGATCGTGCTGGCGGCCTCGACATTCGCGCCCGACTTGATGGACGGGCGAACATCCTTGTCCAGAGTCGACACCGAAGCGAGGGTCACACCCTGCACGTCGTCGATGATCTGGGCATAGATCTGCTTGCCCGTGCGATGCACGGACAGACGGACGCGGCCATTGGCTGCGGCCTTGATGGCGCGGCGGACACGTGCCCGGCGGCGCGCAGTCGTCTTGTTCTGCTGGCTCATGGCTGTGATTCCGGACCTTACTTTTTCTTGCCTTCCTTGCGGAAGATGAATTCGTTTGCGTACTTGACGCCCTTGCCCTTGTAAGGCTCGGGGCCGCGATAATCACGGATCTCGGCAGCAGTCTGTCCAACAGCCTGCTTGTCGATGCCACTGATCAGGATTTCCGTCGGCTTGGGTGTCACCACCGTGATGCCTTCGGGAATCACATAGTCGATGTCATGGCTGTAGCCGAGCGAAAGCTTCAGGGTCTTGCCCTGGGCTGCTGCCTTGTAGCCAACGCCGTTGATCTCGAGCTTCTTTTCGAAACCGGCGGTGACACCAACCATCAGGTTCTGAACCCGGGCACGCGAAGTGCCCCAGAGCGAACGCGCAACCTTCGACTTCGAGCGCGGCTGGACGGCAATCATGCCGTTTTCCATCACGACCGAGACATCATCAGGCACATGGAAGGACAATTCGCCCTTCGTGCCCTTCACACTCACCAGTTGCCCCGACACGCTGGCAGTCACGCCAGCAGGAACGGGCACAGGCTTTTTTCCAATACGAGACATCTGATTTCTCCCATCAGCGGCGCTAGGGCCAGGTCAGAACACTTGGTTCAGAATACCTGGCAAAGCACTTCGCCGCCCACGTTCTGCTCGCGAGCACTGTGATCGGACATCACGCCCTTGGGAGTCGACACAATCACCACGCCGAGGCCATCGGCCACGCGGGGCATTGTATCAACCGACGAATAGACACGACGGCCGGGCTTCGACACGCGCGAGATCGACCGGATGACCGGTGCGCCCTCGTAGTATTTCAGCTCGATGTCGAATTCGGTCCGGCCATCGCCGAACTCGGTGGTCTCGTAACCGCGGATGTAACCTTCAGACTGAAGCACATCGAGAACGCGAGCACGCAGCTTGGAGCCAGGGGTCGAAACGCGCGACTTGCGACGAAGCTGCGCATTCCGGATGCGGGTCAGCATATCGCCAAGGGGATCATTGATAGCCATGATTCAACCTCCTCACCAGCTCGACTTCACAAGGCCTGGAATCAGGCCCTTGTTGCCAAGCTCGCGCAGCGCAATGCGTGACACTTTCATCTTGCGATAGACGGCGCGCGCACGCCCCGACACTTCGCAGCGGTTCCGAACCCGTGTCGGGTTCGAATTGCGCGGCAATTCGGCCAGCTTCAGGCGAGCGGTGAACCGCTCATCCATCGACTTGCCCTCGTCATTGGCTATTGCAAGAAGCCGCAACCGCTTGCCGGTGAATTGCTTCACAAGCTTCCTGCGGCGGTTGTTCTTCTCGACCGAGCTTTTCTTCGCCATCGATCTCTCCTGGTGTCCGCGTAAGAGCTTTTCAGCTCACTGCCGGAACGGGAAGTTGAAATGCCTGAGGAGCGCACGCGCCTCATCGTCAGTCTTGGCTGTGGTGCAGACAATCACGTCCATACCCCAGACCGCATCCACCTTGTCGTAATTGATTTCAGGGAACACGATGTGCTCCTTGATGCCGCAAGCAAAGTTGCCACGACCATCGAACGACTTCGGATTCAGGCCGCGAAAATCGCGAACGCGCGGCAGCGCAATCGTGACCAGACGGTCCATGAAATCATACATGCGCGCCTTGCGCAGTGTGACCTTGGCACCGACCGGCATGTTCTCGCGCAGCTTGAAGCCGGCGATGGCCAGACGGGACTTGGTGACGACCGGGCGCTGGCCGGCAATCAAGGCAAGATCGCCAGCTGCGCTGTCAACCTTCTTCTTGTCTGCTGTGGCCTCGCCAACACCCATGTTGATGACGATCTTCTCGACGATCGGCACTTCCATGGCGTTCTTGTAACCGAACTCGGCAATCATGGCGGGTCGAACGACCTCGTCAAAATGCTTCTTCATGCGCGGCGTATAGGCCGCTGTTGCGGGCTCAGCCATCGATCAGATCTCCTGAACGCTTGGCAAAA
>JAYWHQ010000469.1:0-2472 GCA_043777655.1 Allobosea sp.
GTTCGCAGTGATGAAGATCAGGCCGCTCATCATGTGCGGAGGCTCAGGCACGCGGCTCTGGCCGCAGTCGCGCGAGGCGTTCCCCAAGCAGTTCGCGCCGTTGATCGGTCGGCACTCGACCTTTCAGGACACGAT
The DNA here is from genome assembly GCA_043777655.1 of Allobosea sp. Lineage (GTDB taxonomy): Bacteria > Pseudomonadota > Alphaproteobacteria > Rhizobiales > Beijerinckiaceae > Allobosea. Next base: position 136 of record JAYWHQ010000469.1, read on the forward strand.
GCTGCGCGTGGCAGACCCGGCGCTGTTCGGTCGTCCGCTTGTCGTTACCAACCGCCAGCATCGTTTCATGGTCGAGCGGCAGCTGGCCGAAATCGGCATCGCGGCTGATCTTCTGCTGGAGCCGGTGGCGCGCGATTCAGGCCCTGCCATCATTGCAGGTGCGGTTCAGATGTCGCAGTCGGTGCCCGACCAGCTTGTGCTGGTGTTGGCGTCCGACCATGTCGTGCGCGATGTTCCGGCGTTTCATGCCGTGGTCGCCTCCGGCATCGCTGCTGCCCAAGCAGGCCGCATTGTCACCTTCGGCATCACCCCGACACATCCTGCGACCGGGTACGGCTATATCGCGCCGGGCGAAGGTCTGGAGGGTGCAGCTCGCGGCGTGACGCGTTTTGTCGAGAAGCCGGATGCTGCCAAAGCACAGCGCCATTTGCTGGACGGATATCTCTGGAATTCTGGCAACTTCCTGTTCTCTGCCGATACGATGCTGGCGGAATATGGCCGGTTTCAGCCTGAAAGCCTGGCCCATATCCGGGCCAGCGTCACCGGTGCGGTGCGTGATCTCGGCGTGCCGGTTCTCGACGAGGGCCGGTTCTCGCAAGCCGACAAGAAATCCATCGATTACTCCGTCATGGAGAAGACGGATCGGGCGGCTGTCGTGGCGGGACAGTTCGGCTGGTCCGACATTGGCGGCTGGGACGCGCTCTGGGAGATTTCGGCCAAGGATGCTGCGGGCAATGCCAGCAATGGCGATGTCATCCTGCGCGACACGTCCAACTCCTATGCCTCCAGCGACAGCCAGCTGGTGGCTGTGATCGGCCTTGAGAACGTTGTTGTGGTTGCCAATCGTGACGCGGTTCTGGTGGCGGACAAGAGCCGCAGCGCCGAAGTGAAGGGGCTTGTCGACCAGCTGAAAAAAGCCGGGCGGCCCGAGGCCACCAATCATGCGAAATGCTACCGGCCGTGGGGCTGGTATCAGACGCTGGAACTCGCGGACCGCTTCCAGGTGAAGCGCATCGTGGTTTATCCGGGTGGGCGGTTGTCATTGCAAAAGCACGTCCATCGCTCCGAGCACTGGGTGGTTGTGCGCGGCACGGCCGATGTCACGGTGGGCGAGGAGACCCGCAGCCTGCATGAGAACCAGTCGGTCTACATTCCGGTTGGCGCGGTGCACCGGCTCGAGAACCCTGGCCGGATCGATGTCGAGGTGATCGAGGTGCAGACGGGCAGCTACCTTGGCGAGGATGACATCATTCGGCTCGACGACATTTACAACCGCGCCTGAGCGCGTCAGACAGGCGTCATGCGAATTCTCGTCACGGGCGCTGCCGGGTTTGTCGGATTCCATCTTGTCCGGGGGCTGCTGCGTTGCGGGCATGAGGTCACCGGCGTCGACAGCCTGAATGACGATTATGACCCGCGCCTGAAACTGGCCCGGCTGGACGAGGTGACCGGCACACCGGGTTTTGCGTTCCAGCGGGTCGACCTGACCGAGGGGGCCGCTGTCCGCGCATTGTTCGAGACAGGGCAGTTCGTGCGCGTGGTGCACCTGACGGCACAGACCGGAGTGCGCCGTTCGACCGGCGATCCAGATGCCTGCTCGACCGCGGATCTTGTGGCGTTCGGCCATGTGCTGGAGGGATGCCGACACCACGGCATCGCGCATCTGGTCTATGCATCTTCCGGCGATGTATATGGAACCGGCTCGCGCGCGCCATTTCGCGAGACAGATACGGTCGGTCACCCCGTCAGCCTCCATGCCGCGCACAAGAGGGCCAATGAGCTGGCGGCCCATGCCTATGGCCATCTTCATGGCCTGCCGACGACGGGCCTGCGGCTGTTCACGACCTACGGCCCCTGGGCGCGCCCGGACATGGCCTGCTGGCAGTTCACGCGGCAGATTCTGTCAGGCGAACCCGTCGCGCTGTCCGGCGCTGGCCAGCAGGCGCGCGACCTTGTGAACATCGCCGACTGTGTCGATGGCATCACGCGCGTGCTGGACATGCCTGGCGCAGCCCATCCCGGCTGGTCGAGCGATGCGGCTGACGGTGGCCGTTCAGACGCGCCCTGGCGCATCTACAACATCGCTGGTGGCTATCCGGTGCCAGAGATGGACATCATCCGCAGCATCGAACAGGCCACGGGCAAAAGCGCAAAACTGCTGACGGGCTCCCCGCTGCCCGGGGCTGTTGGCCAGACTTTTGCCGACATCTCGCGCTTGCGCGAAGAGACCGGCTTTCAGCCGCGCATCTCGCTGGAAGACGGCGTGGCCGAGTTTGTCCGCTGGTTCCGTCGCCATCACGGCGTCTAGATTGTCTCACTCCGGAGTGTGAACCCATG
>JAYWHQ010000470.1:0-2471 GCA_043777655.1 Allobosea sp.
ACGCAGCTTGACAGCTACCGCCAGACGACCGGTGTGCGGGAAGGGTATGAGTGGGAGAAGTTCGAGGGGCTGAAGCTTCCAGCCAGCACCATCGAAGCCTTCCTCGGCCAGGTGCCATTCTTCTCGCAGGGACGCCGCCGTTTCGAGGCACCAACCATCCCTGTGCCAGCGGTGCTCGCCGTGCCCAAGCAGCCGAGCATGTCGACGCAAGCCGGTTTCGGGCTGATCCTGAACGAGATTGCACGCGAAGACACGCAACTGGCCAGCCGGATCGTGACGACGGCGCCGGATGTCACCGTCTCGACCAATCTCGGAGCATGGGTCAACCGTCGCCAGCTTTATGCGCGAGAATCCATGGCGGATGTGTTCAAGCGCGAGCGCATCCCGTCGACCTTCTCGTGGGAATTTGCGCCTTCGGGCCAGCACATCGAGCTGGGCATCGCCGAGAACAACCTGTTCATTGTGCTGGCCGCGCTTGGCCTGTCGCATTCGATCTTCGGCGAGCGGCTGCTGCCCATCGGCACGCTCTATGACCCGTTCATTGCGCGCGGGCTCGATGCGCTGAATTATGCCTGCTATCAGGATGCGCGCTTCCTGCTGGTGGCGACACCCTCCGGCGTGACGCTGGCGCCGGAAGGCGGGGCGCACCAATCAATCTCGTCGCCGCTGATCGGCATGGCGCAGGACGGACTGTGTTCATTCGAGCCCGCCTTTGTCGATGAGCTCGCCGTGATGATGCGCTTTGCCTTCGACTACATGCAGCGCGACGGCAAAGGCGTTGAAGACAGCGGCAAGCCCGGCTGGCTTCGCGACGAGACTGGGGGCTCGGTCTACCTTCGCCTGTCGACGCGCCCCGTGGAGCAGCCGTCACGCGCCATGACGCCAGAGCTTGAGGCCAACATCATCGATGGCGGCTACTGGCTGCGGCGGCCCGGCCCGAATGCCACGGCCGTCATTGCCTATACGGGCGTGGTGGCACCCGAAGCCATCGCGGCCGCCGGCCTGCTGGCCGAGGACCGGCGCGACATCGGCCTTCTGGCCATCACATCGGCCGACAGGCTGAATGCCGGCTGGACGGCAGCACAGACGGCGCGCGAACAGGGCAGGGCGCAGCAATCGCATGTGGAGGCGCTGCTGGCTGATGTGCCGGCAGGTGCGGCCATCGTCACGATCTGCGATGCGCATCCCGCCACGCTTGGCTGGCTTGGCAGCGTCCACGGCCATCGCACGCGGGCGCTCGGCGTCGAGCATTTCGGCCAGACCGGCACGATCCACGATCTCTACCGGCACTTCGGCATTGATTCGGCAGCTATCGCACGGGCTGTCGTGGCCATGGCGCCTGGCAGGCCACTGCGGCATCTCTAGCGCAGGCTTGACGTCGAGCGACTTGGCAGCAAGACAGCCTGCATGACTGACAGCACGCACGCCGCCAAGCCTTCCGGAGCGCCAGAGTGGCAGCGCTGGCTGTTTGCGTTTGCGATGGCCGTGTTGTTGGCCGGTATGGCGTTGGCGGCGTTCATCATTGTTATGGACCCCTTCGGAATGCGGGCTGTGGCGCGGAAACATCCGCGCCCTCTGATGGACATCAACCAGCGCTACATGTACCCGCAAGTGGTGCGCAGCGGTCGTTTTGACGCCGCCCTGTTCGGCACGTCGACCGTGCGACTGCTCGACCCGGCCATGCTTTCTCCGGCATTTGGCGCGTCCTTTGCCAATCTTGGCATGAATGCCGCCACGCCCTGGGAGCAGGTGCAACTCTTTGCCCTGTTCCGGCGTGAGGTCGCTTTGCCCAAGGCAATCATCTGGGGCATTGACACCACCTGGTGCGAGCCGGACTCTGCCACCGAAGCCAAGCGTCTGACGCCACGCCCGTTTCCACCCTGGCTCTACGATGGCCTGCAGTTGCTGGACTGGCGGCATGCGGTCAACTTCACAACGCTCGAGATCGCGGTGCGGCTTGCGTCGCATCGGCTGGGCATGGCGCCAGAACGTATTCGGGCCGATGGTTTCGAGATCTTCACGCCTTCGGAAGCGGGCTACGATCTGACCCAGGCGCGATCACATCTGTTTCGGGCAAACGGGGGTCAAGCGCCTGATCAAAGTCCGCTGACTGCCCCTGAAACTGTCACGCCGGGGTTGCGCGCAACCTGGATGTTCCCGGCCCTGACCTGGCTGGAGCAGGAGCTGTCGGCGCTGCCGCAACCAACAAAGCGCATGTTGCTGCTGACACCGGTGCATGCTGCTTCGCTTCCGCGCGAGGGCAGCGTCAGTTCCGCGCAATCCGAGGCGTGTCGCGCCGCGATCGAAGCTGTGTCGCGCCGCCAGAATGCGACACTGGTCGATTTCCGGTTTCGTTCGGACATCACGCTCGATGACGCCAATTACTGGGACCCGTTGCATTTCCGCCTTGGCATCGCCCGTCGCATCGAGGCTGTATTGCTGGCACTTGCGCACGGGCGGGGAACGATTTC
>JAYWHQ010000471.1:0-8323 GCA_043777655.1 Allobosea sp.
GACCGATGGCACATCGACCACAGCGGTCGAGTTCCGGCTCGAGGTCAACACGGATCGCGCGCTGAACGATGTGAAGGACGCCATTGCCAAGGTGCGCGCCGAGTTGCCGCGCAATGTCGACGAGCCCATCATCAACCGCATCGATGTCGAGGGCCAGTCGATCCTGACCTACACAGTCTCGGCACCGGGCAAGACGTTGGAGCAGCTCTCCTGGTTTGTCGACGACACGGTCAAGCGTGCGCTTCAGGGCGCCAAGGGCGTGGGCCGCGTCGAGCGCATTGGCGGCGTGGCACGCGAAATTCATGTGACGCTTGATCCTGACCGGCTGATGTCGCTGGGCATCACGGCCGGCGACGTCAACCGCCAGCTGCGGGCCACCAATGCCGACATGGCGGGCGGTCGCGGCGAGCTGGGCGGACAGGAACAATCCATCCGCACCTTGGCTGGCGCACGCACCGTGCAGAGCCTGTCCGAGACCAAGATCGTGCTGCCGGGCGGGCGCGAGGCACGCCTCTCGGACCTTGGCACTGTGACCGATACCTATGAGGAGCCACGCTCCTTCGCGCGCCTCAATGGCACGACGCCGGTGGTTTCGGCTGCCATCTACCGGGCCAAGGGTGCCAGTGACTATGATGTGAAGAACGCCATCGAGAAGCGCATTGCCGAGCTCGCCAAGAGCAACGCCGAGGTGAGCTATGCGCTGATCGATGATTCCGTGCGCTACACTTATGGCAATTATGTTTCAGCCATGTCTTCGCTGATCGAGGGCGCGATCCTCGCCGTCATTGTCGTCTTCATCTTCCTGAAGGACTGGCGCGCCACGCTGATCTCTTCGGTCGCGCTGCCATTGTCCGTTATCCCGACCTTCTTCGCGATCGATGCGATGGGCTTTTCGCTCAACCTCGTCAGCCTGCTGGCGATCACGCTGGTCACCGGCATTCTGGTCGATGATGCCATCGTCGAGATCGAAAATATCGTGCGCCACATGCGCATGGGCAAATCGCCCTATCGTGCCGCAATGGAGGCCGCCGACGAGATCGGTCTGGCGGTGATGGCGATCACGCTGACCATTGTCGCGATCTTCACGCCCGTCAGCTTCATGGGGGGTGTCGCCGGGCAGTATTTCAAGCAGTTCGGGCTGGTCGTTGCCGTCGCGGTGCTGTTCTCGCTGCTGGTGGCACGTCTCATCACGCCGATGATGGCGGCCTATTTTCTGCGGCCTCACCATGCCGTGGTGGAAAAGGATGGCTGGCTGATGCGGGCCTATCTCGGCCTGCTCCACAAGACGCTGGCTGTGAAGGCGGTCGCGTTGCCGCTGCGCACCAAAGCCACGGGCGCGCGCAAGCGGCTGCATCTGAGCGCGGCCTATCTCACCGTGCTCGTGGGCTTTGCCCTGTTCTATGGCACGATCAAGGCCGCAAGCCTGTTGCCGCAGGGGTTCATTCCGCCGGAAGACGCCTCGCGCTTCGTACTGGCACTGGAGCTTCCGCCGGGCTCCACGCTCGAGGCGACGCGCAACCGCACCGATCAGGTGGTGGCGCGTCTGCGCGAAATGCCGGAAGTGGCCAATGTGCTGGTCTTTGGCGGGACTTCACCGACCGGCACGCGCGAGCTGCGGCGGGCCACTGTCATCCTCAAGCTGACGCCGAAGAAGGAGCGCAAGAAGAGCCAGCGCATCCTCGAGGCAGAGTCGATCGACATCGTCAAATCCATCCCCGACATCAGGGCCTGGCGCCTGAATGATCGCGGTGACCGCGAACTGTCCGTGAGCTTCATTTCCAACGATGCCGATGCGCTGGCGAAAGCGACGGGCGACATTGAAGCCCAGATGCGCCGCGTGCCCGGCTTCACCAATGTCGCGGCTGTCGCCGGTCTCGAGCGGCCGGAAATCCGGGTGACGCCGCGCGCCGATGAAGCTGCGCGACTGGGCGTGACTACAGACCAGATTTCGGAGGCCGTGCGCGTCGCTACCATCGGCGATGTCGGGCCAGCCCTGGCCAAGTTCAATGCGGGCGACCGGTTGATTCCGATCCGTGTGCAAATGGAAGAAAAGGCGCGCGAGGATCTGGCATTGGTCAGCGCCATGACTGTGACCGGCACCACGGGCCTGTCAGTGCCGCTGAATGCCGTCGCCGACATTGCCTTTGGACAGGGCCCGTCCTCGGTTGACCGCTTCAACCGCGAGCGGCGCGTCGTCATCGGCACCGATCTGATCAAGATCACGACTGGCGAGGGCCTCGACATCATCAACGCGCTCCCGGCGGTGGCAAATCTGCCAGCGGGCGTGCGGCTGCAGGTGACAGGTGATGCCGAAATCCAGGGCGAGGTATTTTCCGGGTTCATCAAGGCGATGGGGCTCGGGCTGGTGATCGTTTTCGGCGTGCTGGTGCTGCTGTTCGGATCGGTGTTCCAGCCGATCACGATCATGCTCTCGCTGCCGCTTTCGATTGGCGGCGTCATCCTGGCGCTGCTGGCCACCAGCAATCCGGTTTCGATGCCGGTCGTCATCGGCATCCTGATGTTGTTCGGCATTGTTACCAAGAATGCGATCATGCTGGTCGATTTTGCGGTCGAGGAGCAGGCCAAGGGCATCGAGCGGCTGGAGGCCATCATTGATGCCGGACGCAAACGCGCGCGGCCCATCGTGATGACCACCATTGCCATGGTGGCCGGCATGATCCCCAGCGCCATTGCCTTTGGTGATGGCGGTGAGTTCCGCGCGCCGATGGCGATTGCCGTCATCGGCGGGCTGCTGGTCTCGACCGTGCTGAGCCTGGTTTTCGTGCCGAGTTTCTTCATCGTCATGGACGATATCAGCCGCATCGTCTCGCGCCTGTTCAGCCGCTTTGTCGGCCCTTCCGAGGACGAGAGCACATGGGTGGCGCATGTGAACCCGCAGGAGGCGCATGAGGCCGTGCAACAGGCAGCGATGCCAGCGCCAAAGCCAAGACTTGCGGCGGAGTGACCGCTTCGCCCATGTTACGAGCAGATACGAAGAAGGCCGCCTTCAAGGCGGCCTTTTTTTTGCTGATTGCGACGATGGCCGGAGCGCGTCAGACCTGACGGGCCACCATCATCTTCTTCACCTCGGCAATGGCCTTGGCCGGGTTCAGCCCCTTGGGGCAGGCATTGGCGCAGTTCATGATCGTGTGGCAGCGATAGAGCCGAAACGGGTCTTCCAGATTGTCGAGCCGCTCGCCGGTGGCCTCATCGCGCGAGTCGATCAGCCAGCGATAGGCCTGCAGCAGCACGGCCGGGCCAAGATAACGGTCGCCATTCCACCAGTAGCTCGGGCAGGAGGTGGAGCAGCAGGCACACAGGATGCACTCGTAGAGGCCATCGAGTTTCTCGCGATCATCCTTGGACTGGGCCCATTCCTTTTCGGGCGCGGGCGTCGTCGTCTTCAGCCAGGGCTCGATCGAGGCGTGCTGGGCATAAAAGCGCGTCAGGTCCGGCACCAGATCCTTGATGACGGGCAGATGCGGCAAGGGATAGATCGCAACCGCGCCCTTGGAGTGGCACTCGTCGATGCCTGACGTGCAGGCCAGCCCGTTCTTGCCAGCCATGTTCATGGCACAGGAGCCGCAAATGCCCTCACGGCACGAGCGCCGGAAGGTCAGCGTCGGATCGACATTGTTCTTGATCCAGATCAGCGCATCCAGAACCATGGGCCCGCAATCGTTACGGTCGACCCAATAGCTGTCGGTGCGCGGATTGGCATCGTCATCCGGGTTCCAGCGATAGATCTTGAACTCGGTCAGATTGTTGGCGCCATGCGGCTTCGGCCAGGACTTGCCAGCTGTCACGCGCGAATTGGTGGGGAGGTTGAATTCAGCCATTGGCTCGGACCTTAGAAAGCGGAAACAAGAGGAAGTGGTCGGATACGGAAGCGGTCGGCGTGGATCGTTACCAGCGCCCCTGCTTCAATGTCATGGTGCGATTGCTCAAGCGCCTTGAGAACAAGCGACCCAGAATAGGATGGCAGCGTGTTCGGCACCCTCAGCTGGACGACGCTCGGCCATTCGGCATTGCTCGCGGCCAGCATCGTTCCAAAATCGAGGTCTGCTGTCAGAACTGCACACCCATTAGCGGAAGCCCATTCCATGATGTCAGAATCTTCAGCGTCTGGTGCACCGATAGCGGACCAGTGCATGGCTGTCTGACCACCTGCAGCCAGACATTCCACCCAATCCTTGCCAAGATTCATATCGATCACAATCTTCACGCGGCGCTCTCGAACATCACTTCGCGTTGTGACGCGAGCCATGCCGCATATCGCAGCGACTCCATGATGTCGTCGCGCTCAAGGTAATCATATGAGGCGAGCAGCTCATCAATGGTTGTTCCGCTTCCCAGATTGCCGAGGATCATCGAGACCGTCACGCGCATGCCCCGGATACAGGCCTTGCCGCCCATGACGCGTGGGCTGTGCGTAATGCGCGGAAAGCCAGGAACAGCGACGGTGCCGGATTTGGAAGCTTCAGCCATAGTGTTCTCCTCAGGTCGCCAGTTCCTTATGGCCTCATGCGGAAATTGGTGGGGAGGTTGAATTCAGCCATTGCTCTGCCTCAATACACCCGCGCCTTGGGCGCGATGTATTCGATGTCGTTGGACATGGTGTAGGTGTGCACCGGGCGGTCATCGATGGAGACGGTGCGCTTCTCGTCGTCGATCCAGGCGAGCGTGTGCTTCATCCAGGTCTTGTCGTTGCGATCCGGGAAATCCTCGCGCGAATGGGCGCCACGGCTCTCGGTGCGGTTGGCAGCCGACTCCATCGTCACCACGGCCTGGGTGATGAGGTTGTCGAATTCCAGCGTCTCAAGCAGGTCCGTATTCCAGACCAGCGAACGGTCCTTGGTGGCCACATCCGAGAGGCCACCCCAGACTTCGTTGATGAGCTGCTGGCCTTCTTTCAGCACCTCGCCGGTGCGGAACACGGCGCAATTGGACTGCATCGTGGCCTGCATCTTGGCGCGAAGGGTCGCGGTCGGCGTACCGCCATTGGCGTTGCGATAACGGTCAAGGCGGGTGAGCGCCATGTCGGCGGAGTTCGACGGCAGATCCGGCTGCGAGGCGCCGGGCGAGACCAGTTCAGCGGAGCGCAAGCCGGCGGCGCGGCCAAACACCACCAGGTCGATCAGCGAGTTCGAGCCCAGCCGGTTGGCGCCATGCACCGAGACGCAGGCCGCCTCGCCAATCGCCATCAGGCCCGGCACCACGGTGTCAGGGTTGCCATTGACCTTGGTCAGCACCTCGCCGTGGAAGTTCGTCGGGATGCCGCCCATGTTGTAATGCACGGTCGGCAGCACCGGGATCGGCTCGCGCGTCACATCGACACCGGCGAAAATCTTGGCGCTTTCCGAGATGCCAGGCAGGCGCTCGTGCAGGATCTTGGGGTCGAGATGGTCGAGATGGAGATAGATATGGTCCTTCGCCTTGCCGACGCCGCGCCCTTCGCGGATTTCCATGGTCATGGCGCGCGACACGACATCGCGCGAGGCCAGATCCTTGGCGGACGGCGCATAACGCTCCATGAAGCGTTCGCCTTCGGAGTTGGTGAGATAGCCACCCTCGCCGCGTGAACCTTCGGTGATGAGACAGCCGGCGCCATAGATGCCGGTCGGGTGGAACTGCACGAACTCCATGTCCTGCAGCGGCAGCCCGGCCCGCAGCGCCATGGCATTGCCATCGCCTGTGCAGGTGTGGGCGGAGGTCGCCGAGAAATAGGCGCGGCCATAGCCGCCGGTTGCCAGAATGCACATGTTGGCGCGGAAACGGTGCAGCGTGCCATCGTCCATCTTGAGCGCGATCACGCCCCGGCAGCGACCCTCTTCATCCATGATGAGATCGATGGCGAAATATTCGATGAAGAATTCGGTCTGCGCACGCAGAGCCTGCCCGTAGAGCGTGTGCAGGATGGCATGGCCGGTGCGGTCAGCCGCCGCACAGGTGCGCTGGGCGATGCCCTTGCCATATTCGGTGGTCATGCCGCCAAAGGGGCGTTGGTAGATCTTGCCGGCTTCGGTGCGCGAGAAGGGCACGCCCCAATGCTCCAGCTCGTAGACAGCGGCTGGTGCATTGCGCACGAGATATTCGATCGCGTCCTGGTCGCCCAGCCAGTCTGACCCCTTGACGGTGTCATACATGTGGAAGCGCCAGTCATCCTCGCCCATGTTGCCAAGTGCTGCCGAAATGCCGCCCTGCGCCGCAACTGTGTGCGAGCGGGTCGGGAACACTTTCGAGATGCAGGCCGTCTTCAGGCCGGCCTGTGCACAGCCGACGGTGGCGCGCAGGCCAGCGCCGCCTGCACCAACCACCACCACATCGAAGGTGTGATCGGTGATTGCGTAGGCCGGGCCGGTATAAGGCGCATTCGAGCGGCGCTGGGCCGAGCCCATGCCAGCGGTCTTGCGGGCAGCGCCATTGCGGACGGGTTTTGCTGTAGCCATGACATCAGCCTCCAAAGGCGATCTTGAGGATGGCGAAGGTGCAGGCTGCACCCACCGCAATCGCGAAAAACGTGTTGCCCATCACGGCTGCCAGCTTGGCACCTTCACCATGGACATAATCCTCGATGATGACCTGCATGCCGAGACGCATGTGAATCAAACCGGAGATCACAAACAAAAGCATAAGAATGGCCACAAGCGGATGCGACAGGATGCCCATCGCTGCCGCGTAGGGCTTACCGACCAGCGCGATCACCGTGCCGAGAAAGGCAATCGACAGCACGATGTTGGCGACAGCGGTGACACGCTGGAGCCAGAAATGCTCAGTGCCGGACTTGGCCGAACCGAGGCCGCGGACGCGGCCAAGCGGTGTGCGCATGGAAGAGTGTGAGTTCATGGCGTTTCCTCCTCAGCTTACGGCGTAAGCGACGGACCAGATCAGCAGCGTCAGGATCGCAGCCAGCGGCATGCTGAAGCGCGCCATGTTCATGCGCACCTGCGGGTCATAACCATGGCCCATGTCCCAGACGAAATGCCGCAAGCCGCCCATCATGTGCTGCATCAGCGCAAAGGTGTAGCCGAACAGTACGAGCCGCCCGAACCAGGACGCGGCGAGCCACTGCGCCATGTCGAATGAGGACTTGCCCGAGGCTGCGGCCACCAGCCAGGCGGCGATCAGCAAGGTGCCAACATAGAGCGCCACGCCCGTCGCGCGATGCAGGATCGACATCGCCATGGTCCAGGACCAGCTGTAGATCTGCAGGTGCGGAGACAGCGGGCGGCTGACGGGCCTGTTGCCCTGCGTCTCGATTGAACCTTCGGCCATCAGAATGCTCCGACTTGTGGCAAGTGGCGCACAATGTGCCACGAACACGCCTGAGGGCCACGTTTAGATCCATGGCCCGTGATTAGGACCGTTCCTAACGGCTTCGTTGCAGTGCGGCAATGCGACATGCGGCGCATAACAGTGACAACTTCAGAAAAGTGTCATTTTTTGCTGTCAGGCGCGCATAACTGCGGTGATACGGCGCGGCATCAGTGCCCAGATGTCCAGATCGAGGATCACGCCTTCGGCATAGCCATCCGCTGTCTTCAGCGGAAAGTCGGCGCAAGGCCGGTTCTTCGTGGCCACCAGCCGCAGCCTGAGTGCGCCGACATCGTCGCGGTTCGGCAAGGCGGCCGTCTCAAGCACCTCGCTCCAGGCATAGACCGTGTCGCCGGCAAAGAGTGGCGCGACATGGCGCCCGCCATTGATGGCAGCGATGTGGAAGGCATTGGCCAGCCCGTTGAACGCGAGCGCCCGCGCCAGGCTGATGACATGGCCGCCATAGATCAGCCGCTTGCCGAAACGGGTGTCTTTTGCTGCATGAGCATCGAAATGCACTTTGGCCGTGTTCTGCCAGAGCCGCGTGGCGATCTGGTGCTCGGCCTCTTCGACGCTCATGCCGTCGACATGGTCGATGCGTTCGCCCGCCATGTAGTCTTCCCAGACATGGGCCTGACCGGCCAGCTCGGCGTCATAGCTCGCGGCCTTGAGACGCGTGCAAGCATTGCCCAGTTCGCCGGCAGGCACCGCCGCCTTGAGCTGCGGAACATGCTCCTGTGCGGCCTCCGTGCCCGGCAGCCGCTTGCGCACAAGCACCCAGCGCACATAGCTCAGCACTGTGTCGCCCCGCTGGTTGCGGCCTGTCGAACGGACATAGACGATGCCGGTATCGCCCGCTGACGTCTGCTTCAGTCCAATCACTTCCGAGGTGGTGGACAGCGTGTCGCCAACAAAAACGGGTGCATGAAACACGCCCTCGGCATAGCCAAGGTTCGCCACTGCATTCAGCGAAATGTCCGGCACTGTCTTGCCGAAGACGATGTGGAAC
>JAYWHQ010000472.1:0-2467 GCA_043777655.1 Allobosea sp.
ATTTGGTGACCTCTTCGGCGACAAACTTCTGCTGCTCGGCAGGCGTACTGCCGCCCACGACAAAGCCGTTCTTGACAAGCTTTTCCTGAATGGCCTCGCTCTGGAGCGCTTTGCGGACTTCGATCTGCAGGCGCTCGACAATCTCCTTCGGCGTGCCGGCAGGGGCCGCCAGCGCGTTCCATGACACGGCGGCGAAACCCGGAAAGCCCTGCTCTGCGATGGTCGGCGTCGTGGGCGCCGCCGCATTGCGCTCAAGGCTCGCCACGCCGATCATCTTGACCAGTCCGGCCGCCGCTTGAACGAAGGCCATGTCCTGATTGATGAACATCATCGGCACCTGGCCCGCGATCACGTCGTTCATCGCTGGCGCACCGCCGCGATAAGGCACGTGCTGCACGTCAATCCCGGCCTTGAGCTTCAGCAGCTCCATGGCCATGTGGCCGGACGCGCCCATGCCGGACGAGGCATAGTTGAACTTGCCCGGATTGGCCTTCAGATGAGCGATGAACTCCTTGAGATCCTTCACAGGGAAATCCTTGTTGACGACCAGCACATTGGGGCCGGTGGTCATCAGGGTGATGTGGGCAAAGTCCTTGTTGGAATCATAGGGCATCGATTTGTAGATGCCGTGGTTGACTGCGTTCGAGCCCACGCCAGTCGCCAGCAGCGTGTAACCGTCAGGCGCCGCGCGGGCCACTTGCGCCGAGCCAATATTGCCGTTTGCTCCTGCCTTGTTCTCGACAATGATGGTCTGGCCAAGCGGCCGGGCGATCTCGAGCGCCACCAACCGCGCGGTCACATCTGTCGTGCCGCCGGGTGGAAATGGCACGACGAGCGTGATGGGTCGCGATGGCCAGGCCTGCGCCAGGGCTGGCCGCGTGATCAAGGCGGCGCCAGCCCCGGCAAGCACAGTGCGGCGCGTCGGTTTCCAGCGTGATGTCACGGCGACTTCTCCCTTGATGCCTGATCTTGTTCAGCGGCTTGGATGCGCTGTTCAATTTCGAGCTAACAGCGCGCGGCTCGACGAGTCAATAACTGATGCATCAGTTACGGTGTGCCTTTGGCTGGCTTGCGAAACTCTGGCTGAATGGCAACAAGTCAATGGGCGCGTGCAAACTTGGGCAAGCGTGCAAAAGGCGAATGTGGATCGGGGTGGCATGTCCAGGACAATTGGTCTGATGAATATTCAAGGTGCAGGTTCAGGCGCAGCCAAGAGCGCTGCGGCCAGCGCCGCAGGTCTGGTCTATGAACAGCTCCGGAAAGACATACTGGTGCTCCGTCTTTCACCAGGTTCGCTTGTCGATCGCACTGATCTGCGCGCCCGGTTCGGCTTGAGCTCAACGCCCGTCAGGGATGCGTTGATCCGGCTCGGTGAAGAGGGGCTGGTCGAGATCGTGGCCCAGAGCGCCACGCGCGTCAGCCTGATCGACATTGCTCACGCCAGACAGGCGCAATTCCTGCGTCGCGCACTGGAGCAGGAGGCTGTCGAGCTTATCAGCCAGACTGCAGACCGTGCGGTTTTGCTGGGTCTTGAACTGCTGATTGATGAACAGCGCCGCATCGCGCGCGAAAATAATCTTGCCCTTTTCAACGAGGCAGATCGCACCTTTCACCGGCGGCTTTTCGAAGCGGCCAATATCCTTGGGCTCTATGACATGGTGCTCCGCCGCAGCGGTCATATCGAGCGCATCCGCCAGCTTCATCTGCCAAAGCCCGGCCGCATGATCGAGATCGTGGAAGACCACGAGGCGATTTTTCAGGCCATCAAAGCCGGTAACGCCGAGACGGCACGCCGTGCCGTGCGGGATCACCTTTCGCGCTCTCTGGCGTATAGTCCGACGCTGAAGGAGCTGAATCCGGGCTACTTCAAGGCTTGAAACTTTGCGCCGCGCAAGCGTCTACCGTGACGCGATTCTCGCACCCTCTACGAGCGACCCGAGCTTGGCCCAGACAATGCCCGGATCAACCGTGCCAAACCCTGCAAAAGTCGAGAAGCCGCAATCGGTGCCTGCAATGACGCGCGCCTCACCCACCGCATCGACATAATGGCCCAGCCGCTGGGCGACCAGCTGCGGGTGCTCGACGAAGTTGGTGGTGGAATCGAGGCATCCGGGAATCAGCACCAGATCATCCGGCACATGGGCCTTCTGCTCGCGCCAGATGGTCCATTCATGCTGATGACGCGGGTTCGCCCCTTCGAACAGCAGCGCGCCCGGCTTGGCCTTCACCAGCTCCTGCAACACGGTGCCCAGCGCGATATCGCGAGTATGCGGGCCCTCATAGTTGCCCCAGCAGATGTGCATGCGCACGCGGTCACGCGGCACATTGCGCAGGCCATGGTTCAGCGCCTCGACATGGACAGCCAGGCGCTTGAGGAAGCCCGCCTCGTCGAGTTCCTTGTACATCATGTGGCGGCCAAGCCCCAGGTCTGGCGCATCGATCTGCAGGATCAGGCCGGACGCCACGA
>JAYWHQ010000473.1:0-2462 GCA_043777655.1 Allobosea sp.
GGAATCGTGAAATATGCGGGCGCTGCCTATCTGGTCTGGCTCGGCGTGCAGGCCTTCCGCGCCGCCTCCGCAAAGATCGAGATCGATGCCGCCGCGCCGGAGCACGCAACCCGCGCGGGCAGCCTGTGGAAAGACCTCGGCCTTGGCCTGTTCGTCACGCTTGGAAACCCCAAGCCGATCCTGTTTTACGGCGCGCTGCTGCCGACCTTCCTTGACCTGTCGCAGACTTCGGCGCGTGATTTCGCCGTGCTCATGAGCGTCGTCGTCATCGTCTCGTTCGTGGTCTACAGTGCCTACATGCTGATGATCGACAACGCCCGCCGCCTGTTGAATTCCACCCGTACGATCAAGCGGCTGAACCAGACCACGGGCGTGATGCTGATCGGGTCTGGGATTGTCGTGGCGAGCCGGTGAGGGGTGGGGGCTTTTTACGGGCATTCAAGCGCCGGCACCGTCATTGCGAGCGAAGCGAAGCAATCCAGACTCTGCAGAAATGTCATGGCCACCCTTGTGGCGGCCATCTCGGTTCGACATGAACGATGCCCTTCGAACTGAGATCACCGGCACATGGCCGGTGATGACACTGAACGGGATCCCACGTCATTGCTTCCCCTCGCTCGTAATGACGGCTGATACACATCGCCTCTTAGCAGCCCCCTCTAAATATCCACCAGATCCGCCGCGAACGCCGCGCGTTCCTGGATGAACAGGAATCTTGCCTCGGGCTTGTTGCCCATCAGGCGCTCGACCGTGTCGGCGGTTTCGTCCCTTGCGTCGTGTTCGACCACGACTTTCAGCAGGATGCGCGCCTTGGGGTCCATTGTGGTTTCCTTGAGCTGCGCGGGCATCATTTCGCCAAGGCCCTTGAACCGGCCGATGTCGGGCTTCTTGCCTTTGAAGACCGTGGCGATCAGCTCGTCGCGGTGGGCCTCATTGCGCGCATAGGCTGACTTGCCACCCAGCGTGAGCCGATAAAGCGGCGGGATGGCGAGGTAGAGGTGGCCCTTGTCGACCAGCTTGGGCATCTGCCGCCAGAAGAACGTGACGAGCAGCGAGGCGATGTGCGCGCCGTCCACGTCCGCGTCGGTCATGATGATGACCTTGTCATAGCGCAGGTCGTCGTCACGGTAGGCAGAGCCCAGACCGCAGCCCAGCGCCAGCGCCAGATCCTGCAATTGCTGATTGGCATTGAGCTTGTCGCGCGTGGCGTTGGCCACGTTCAATATCTTGCCGCGTAGTGGCAGCACGGCCTGCGTTGCACGGTTGCGGGCCTGTTTGGCGCTGCCGCCCGCGCTGTCGCCCTCGACGATGAACAGCTCGGAGCCCGCAGCGCCCGCATTTGAGCAATCCGCCAGCTTGCCGGGCAGGCGCAGCTTGCGCGTCGCGGTCTTGCGGGAAACTTCTTTTTCGAGCCGGCGGCGCAAGCGCTCGTCGGCCCGGTCCACCGTCCAGTCCATCAAGCGCGTGGCCTGCGCGGGGGAGGCGGCCAGCCAGTGGTCGAAGCCATCGCGCACGGCGTTTTCGACGATGCGGGCCGCCTCCAGCGTAGCCAGCTTGTCCTTGGTCTGGCCCTGGAACTCCGGCTCGCGGATGAACACCGAAAGCATCGCGGCGCAGGTGGCCATGATGTCGTCCGTGGTGACGGATGCCATGCGCTTGGTCTGGCCGATGCGCTCGGCATGGTCGCGCAGGCCGCGCAGCAGCGCCACGCGCAGGCCTTGTTCGTGGGTGCCGCCATCGCCGGTGGGGATGGTGTTGCAATAGGAGGAGGAAAATCCGTCCTCGCCCGTGGCCAGCCAGGCAATCGCCCATTCCAGCGAGCCATGGCCGCCGGGTTTCTGGATCTTGCCCGCGAAGATGTTGTCGACGACAAGGTCCTTGCCCTCGATGTCGCGCGCCAGATAATCCTTGAGCCCGCCGGGGAACTTGAACACGGCCTCCGCCGCGATCTCGCGCCCTTCGAGCAGGGCAGGGTCGCATGTCCAGCGGATTTCGACCCCGCCAAACAGGTATGCCTTGGAGCGCGCCATACGGAACAGCCGGGCCGGATCGAACTTCGCGCCTGGTCCGAAAATCTGCGCGTCGGGATGAAAGCGCACCTTGGTGCCGCGCCGGTTCTGCACGCGGCCCACGGTTTCGAGCATGCTGGTGGCGTGCCCCCGCGAGAAGGTCTGGCGATACAGCGTCTGCGTGCGCGCCACCTCGACTTCAAGCTCGTCTGACAAGGCATTGACCACTGAGATGCCGACGCCGTGCAGGCCGCCGGAGGTCTCGTAGACCTTGCTGTCAAACTTGCCGCCCGCGTGCAGCGTGGTCATTATGACTTCCAGCGCCGACTTGCCAGGAAATTTCGGATGCGGATCAACCGGAATGCCGCGGCCGTTGTCCATCACCGACAGATGCCCGCTGGCTTCAAGCTCGACCTCGATGAAGGTGGCGTGGCCCGCCACCGCCTCGTCCAT
>JAYWHQ010000474.1:0-2457 GCA_043777655.1 Allobosea sp.
TGCCAAAGCGGAGTCCGCAATGGCGGCTGCTCCCAAGCCAGCACCAGTGAAAGCTGAAGTGCCGGGCGTCGAAGTCGCAAAACAGGGGCCCGCTGGCGCAGAGCCCAGAACAGAGCCAAAATTGACGGTCTCCGAACCTGCAAAGGCTCCGGCAACGGAAGCTGCACCTGCTCCCGTCGTCGACCCGTTCTCGGTTGACGCTATCGAGGCGGAGTTTGCCCGTCTGCTGGGCCGCGCCACACCACCGCCCAAGGGCTGATTCAGCCGAAACGTATGCCACCGGCGCGTGCGCCGGTGCGCAGTGGCAGAAATGCCCCTCCCCCTGACCTGGCACAGCGGCTAGGCTCCGACCGGCTCACCGGAGTGAGTCGTTGTGGATGCCGTGATGCGGGACCAAGTCTCTCAGGCCTGGACTGTGCTGAAGCGCGAGGCCTTTGTGCTGGCGCAGCTGGCAGCAGCCCTGTGCGTGCTGGCTGCTTCGCCCGCTGCCGCACAAAGCCTGTCGCTTGATCTGGGCCAGGGTGGCGGAACCACCGAGCGCGCGCTTCAGCTGATCGCGCTGCTGACCGTTCTGGGTCTCGCCCCGTCCATCCTCATCATGGTGACTTCGTTCACCCGCATCGTTGTCGTTCTGTCACTGCTGCGCTCGGCCATTGGCGCCCAAACCGCGCCGCCCAACACCGTGATCGTGGGGCTGGCGCTGTTTCTCACGGCCTTCGTCATGACGCCGACCTTCAAGGAAGCCTATCGCGTTGGCATCGAACCGCTGGTTGCGGGGCAAATCCAGCCGCAAGAGGCGTTCAACCGGGGTTCGCAGCCCTTCAAGCAGTTCATGCTGGCCCATGTGCGCGAGAAGGACCTGAAGCTCTTTATCGACATGTCGCGCGAGGCGCGGCCCGAGCGGCCCGAGGACGTGCAGCTGCAGGTGTTGATCCCGGCCTTCATGATCTCGGAACTGCGCCGCGCCTTCGAGATCGGCTTCCTGCTCTTTCTGCCCTTCCTCATCATCGATCTGGTCGTGGCTTCGATCCTGATGTCAGTCGGCATGATGATGCTGCCGCCGGTGACAGTGGCGCTGCCGTTCAAGCTGATTTTCTTTGTGCTGGTGGATGGCTGGGGGCTGGTGGCAGGGTCCATCGTCAAGAGCTACGGCACCTGACGCGGCATTCCCGGCCTAACCTCGACCACCCTGCGCCGGTGCTGGTGTCGCGGAACCAGCCGCCGCGCCCGCAGCAGGATTGGCTGCTGGCCTGGCTGGTGGTTCGGTTTGCCCCTCGGGCTTCGCCTTGCGCTTTACGCTTGAGGCAAAATCCGGATAACGCTTGCGGTACTCGATCATGAATTCCGAGATCGTGTCCGAGCCGGAAACCGACTTCGCCAGTTCGCGCGTGTCGGAAGCGCGGCCACGGTTGGCCGAGGTCACGAAGGCAAAGGTGCGCGCATCGGCGCTGTCAGCCATCTTGGCAGCAAACTTGGTGCGCAGCCGGTCGAGCGAGAGCGCCTCGTCCGCCATCACATAGGCCACGCCTGCGCGCATCACATCGGCCCGCTCACGGTCGGCCAGCAACCTGTCACCGCGCCAGGCATCGCCAAGGATGCGCTCATGCGCTTCGCCTGCTTCCCGCCAGCGGCGACCGCTCCAGAGAATGTCAGCCTTCAGTCGCTCGATCTCTGGACCTTTCTCGCCGGTCAGGATTTCGAGCGCCAGATCGGTGCGTGACAGGTCCGACAGTGCCTTGGCTTCGAGCAGAAGGCGCGCGCGCTTCACATCGCCCGGCAGCTCCGGCAGGCGCGTGGAGGCCAGCGCCGCCAGTGCATCGGCTGGCTTGCCATTCATCAGGCGGATCATGGCGAGCCGCGCTGCCAGCGTCGAGCGGGCCGCACCTGTCAGCCGGTTTTCCATCTGGTGGCGCAGCAGCTCGCCTGCTTGATCCAGCAGATCCAGCTCCACCAGCCGGTCGGCGAGGCGCCGGATGATCTCGTCGCCGCGCCGTCCGATCGGCAGGAACTCCTTGAAATCATAGAACAGCGCCAGGGCCTCGACGCGCGGCAGCGTGTCCGAGCGCCCGCTGGTGAACAGGTCTTCGAACATGGCTGCTGTTTCGTCGTGCATGCGCCGTGTCACCGGCTCATCGGGGAAGCTGACATTGGCCTGCTTGGCGATCATGAAGGCTTCGCGCCAGCGCTGCCGGTCCGCATAGAGCCGCCCAAGCTCGCCCAGCGCCACCACTTCCAGCGCATCGCCACGCCAGACCGCCGAAACGGTCTCGAGCCGCGCCAGCGCTTCCTCATCCGGCATGGATTTGTCGTTTTCCTGCAATGCGAGCTTCACGCCGCGCAATTGCGCCTCGGCTTGCACAGGACGGATATGGCTGTTGAAAAGGCTCTTGTAGCCCGCAAGCGCAGCTTCGGGCCGCGCGTTCGCCTCATCGATCAGCGCCTTCAGCAAGGCCGTCT
>JAYWHQ010000475.1:0-2456 GCA_043777655.1 Allobosea sp.
ATGGGGATGCCGTGCCGTCGGACAATATGACTGACGGCCCATTCACCAGGCCGAATGGCACCCAGCGCTCTGAAGACAGTGCCGATGAAACGGGACGTCACCGCCTCGAATTCATTGCCTGACGATTGCGCCTTGAGTTTTACCCCTTTGGCAACGCCCAACTGCTTGGCAATGGAGAGCGCTATCTGGCGGCTGATGTCGCTTTCATTGTCGGCATTCGATGCGGTTTCCAGCTCCTTGCCTTTGTCTTTGCCCTTCTTGGGAACAAAGGTCTCGATCGTTAGAAGTGCCTGGGCTAGCTCACGATGGTAAGCGCGTCGCGCCTCCGAGAGCAGCGATGGCACGGTCATTCAGCAGCAATCCTGTGAGGTTGACCGACGTTTCGTCGTCCAGAAATGGCTGACATGATCTGTCTTCCGACGGCTTCTGCAACAGGAGGCGGGAAGGCATTGCCGATTTGCCTGTAGGCAGCCGTCTTGCCGCCCCAGAAGCCCCAGCCATCGGGAAAACCCTGCACGCGGGCCGCCATCCGCAGTGTGAGTTTGGGGAGGCCTTCAAAATCAGGATCGGGCGCCTGATCCGCAATGGTCTTGCCGTTCACCCCCAGCGCTGCCCAGGCGTCGCGCGCGCGCGTGGGTCCAAGATCGGGGCCGCCGTGCTTTTTCGATCCGCCGACAAGCGTTGGTGCAACTGCGCGAGCACTGGCGCTCCACTCATGCGCTCCCCTCCAGCCTCGCGCTGCCATCAGATCAAGCAAGGCCGGCCCGACATGCTGGCGCTGACCACTGCTCTCGGGCCAGGCGAACCGGTCTGCAAATTTCGATTGAAGCGCAACAAGCACAACACGTGGACGCAACTGCGGAACGCCAAAATCGGCTGCTTGCAGCAACTTCCACTGCACGGTGTAGCCAAGCTTGTTGAGGAAGGCTTCAATGCGCAGGCGATAATCCACAAAGGCAGGGCCGAGCATACCTTTGACGTTCTCGAACATCACTGCTCGCGGGCGGACAACGTCAACAATCTGTATGCCAATTGAAAAAAGGTTGCGCTCATCGCGCTCGCCCAATTGCTTGCCCGCAATTGAAAAAGGCGGGCAGGGGAGTCCACCTGCCAGCAGGTCAGTGCCTTTGAAGTGATCAAACGCGAAGGGCTGGAAGAGATCATGCTCATGAACTTGCCATTCTGGCCGGTTCAGCCGCAATGTATTGCAAGCAGCGCTGTCATTCTCGAACAGTGCCGCATGGTCAAACCCGGCGCGCTCCAGGCCAACAGCCTGCCCGCCGCCGCCAGCGCAGAGTTCCAGAGAGGTGGGACGGTACACGTGGCGCTCCGTGGATTCGGTGGCGTAAAACTACCACAAACAAACTGAAGAAAACAGAACAAATAAAGAACGAAAGTTTCCGCCAACAGGAAACCTGATTCCAGAGCACTGCAACGCATCCCATTATGCCTTTTCCACATCCGCACATGGCCTTTGTGCTTCTGCGCGCATGGCACTTGCGCATCCTCCGATATCCACTAACCTCGCCATCAATTAGGTCAGTCATGTTGACATGAAATGCACCGCAAGTGTGCATGCGTCGGCGGGGAAACGGCAGGAGAGGGCGATGGTTTCATCCAGCGCGGCAGGCGCGGGCTTGCGCGAGGTCGGGGCCGCATTCGTGCCAGCGGTCAGTCTGTCCGACATCGACATCACTTTCCACCTCAAGGGCGCGGGCAGCTACACAGCTGTGACCGGGATCAATCTTGATGTGGCGGCTGGCGAGTTCGTCTCGATTGTCGGCCCGACCGGTTGTGGAAAGTCGACCTTGCTCAATGCAGCGGCAGGCCTGCTCCAGCCTTCGGGTGGAAAGGTCGATGTTCTGGGCGCGCCGCTCGTGGGGCTGAACGGCCGCGCCGGCTATCTCTTCCAGCAGGATGCCTTGATGCCGTGGAAGACGGCGCTGGACAATGTTGCTGTGGCGCTCGAACCCATGAATGTGCCGCGCACCGAAGCGCTGGAGCGCGCCCGTGTCTGGCTGGCGCGCGTGGGCCTGCGCGCCTTTGTGGATCGCTATCCGCACATGCTCTCGGGCGGCCAGCGCAAGCGCGTCGCACTCGCGCAAATGCTGATCCGTGATCCCGAAATCCTGCTGATGGACGAGCCTTTCGGTCCGCTCGATGCGCAGACACGCCAGATCATGGGCAACCTGCTGCTCGATCTCTGGTCACGCGACAAGCGCGCCGTTATGTTCGTCACCCACGATCTGGAAGAGGCGATTGCGCTGTCAGACCGGGTGGTGGTGATGTCGGCAGGTCCTGCGGCCGGCATCGTCGCGGATTACCGCGTGCCGCTGGAGCGCCCGCGCGACATTGCCGAAATCCGGCTGGAAAAAGCTTTCCATGAGATCCATCGCGACATCTGGGCCAGCCTCCGTGTCGAGGTGCAGAAGGCCTATGCGATGGGCGAGGGCAAG
>JAYWHQ010000476.1:0-8262 GCA_043777655.1 Allobosea sp.
AGCACGGTGACATCGGCGCCCGCCCGTTTGAGGCCATAAGCGGCTTCCAGCCCGAGCAACCCGCCGCCAATGACGACGATGCGCTGGCCAGCTTGCGCCCTGGCCCGCATGGCCTCGACATCTGGCGCATCGCGGAAGGTCATGATGCCTGGCAGGTCGATGCCCGGAATGGGCGGCCGCAACGGTCTGGAACCCGTTGCCAGCACGAGATGCTTAAAGGGCAGAGCCAGACCGTCAGCGAGCGTCACGGTTCGGGCAACGGGGTCGATTCGCGCGACCGCTGTCCCATAAAGTGTGGAGACACCCTTCGACTGCCACCAGAGCGGCGGTTTCAGCTCGATGTCGGCCTCGGCGATCTCGCCTGCCAGCAGCGGCGAGAGCAGCACCCGGTTATAGGCAGGGCGCGGCTCCGCGCCGATGACGGCGATGGCGTGGCGGCCAAGCCCGCGATTGGCAAGCTCTTCCACCAGCCGCGTCGCCGCCATGCCTTTGCCGACAATGATGAGCGCGTCAGACATCAGCCCTGCCACCTGTCACGCCGTGGCGCGGATCTTGAGCGAGGAGAGATAGGCGCTCGGGTCTGCCGGATCGAACTTCACGCCATCGAAGAAGGTCTCGACGCCACGCGAGTCGCCCATCGGGGCGCCGGCAACGCCCAGTGCCTTTGCTGCCTCGCCCCAGAGATCGCTGCGGTTGGTGCGGTCGACCAGCGCCTTGATGTCGGTGGTGGCCTCGAACTTGCCCCAGCGGATGTTCTCGGCGATGAACCAGCTGTCGAGGCTCTTCCAGGGATAAGAGACCTCACCCGACCTGCCCCAGAATTTCATGGCCAGCGTCGGGTCATTCACCTTGCGGCCAAGCCCGTAATTCACCTCGCCCTTCAGTCGCCCGATGATGTCGGCCACCGGCACGTTGAACCATTGGCGGCGACCGACGATCTCGGCCAGTTCCTGCTTGTTCTCGATTCTGTCGCACCATTGTTGGGCTTCCATCACCGCCATCAGGATGGCGCGCGTGGTGCGCGGGTTGGCATCGACCCAGTCAGCGCGCATACCCAGCACCTTCTCGGGATGCTTCTTCCAGATCTCGCCGGTCGTGGCAGCCGTGTAGCCGATGTTCTGGTTGACCAGTTGCTCGTTCCACGGCTCACCGACGCAGAAGGCATCCATGTTGCCGACCTTCATGTTCGCCACCATCTGCGGCGGCGGCACGACGATGACCTTGATGTCCTTTTCCGGATCGATACCGCCAGCGGCCAACCAATAGCGGATCCAGAGATCATGCGTGCCACCAGGGAAGGTCATGGCGGCGGTCAACGTCTTGCCGGCAGCCTTCTTGCGCTCGAAAGCAGCTTTCAGCGGCGAGGCATCGAGCCCGATTTTCAGATCGGCGTATTCCTGCGCGATCGAGATGCCCTGGCAGTCCTCGTTCAGGTTCAGCAGCGTGTACATCGGCAGCGGCTGGTTGTTCTGGATCACCTTGCCGGTCGTGTGGAGATGCGTCTTGGGCCGCAGGATGTGGCCGCCATCAATGCCATTCGACTTGGCGCCGAGCGCCATGTTGTCGCGCATCGCGCCCCAGGAGGCCTGCTTGGAGATGTCCATGTCCGGCACGCCATGCCTGGCGAAGAAGCCCTTCTCCTTGGCGATGACCAGCGGGGCAGCATCCGTCAGGGCGATGTAGCCCAGCCGCGTGCCCGCGACTTCCGGCGCGGCACCCTGCGCAAAGGCACCGCCGGGAAAGGCCAGCTTGGCAGCGCTTGCCAGAGCGGCTGCACCCGAGAGGCTCAGGAGCTTGCGGCGGCTGAGCGCGCCGGAGTGATCGAGGGCAGTCACTGTCGTCGTTTCGGCCGGGCGCGAGGTCATGCTTGGATCCATCTCTTTGTCTCTGCCGCCGCGTGCTCGCGGCTGGCGGTTGAAAGAACGCCTGTGCCTTCCTGGTCTGTTCCGTCCCTTGGGCGGGCTGCCCTTGATGGGCAGTCCCGGAAACACGAAGCGCCGCGCGAGACCGGCTCCGGAGGGAACCTGCTCGACAGCGGCGCTGCTGCTTCATGTTGTGTGGGCAGGCCTCCGTTGGACTGCTCATCCAGAACAAAGCAAGGGGCGTGCCAACCCATTGAAATGGACCCAAGATATTGCAAACACGAGTTTAAATTCAAAACCGGATTGATTGACCGGCACGCCACCGCATTGGGCCAAGCGCCCAAGACGTCACCATCTGCAAAGAAAACAAGCAGGAACTCGGTTGCTGAAAAATACGCCAAAGCCTTTGTCGCATTCTCGAATGCAAAAAAGCCCTGCCTTGCGCACGGCAAGACAGGGCCAGTTCAGGCGGGGGAAAGCTGGTCGAAATCAGACAGAGATGCGCTTGATCTTGACCGCCTTGAGATAGTCCATCGGGTTCTCGGGATCGAACTTCACGCCATCGAAAAAGGTCTCGACACCGCGCGAATCCGAGACCGGAATGTCGCCAGCGGGCACGCCCAGTGCCTTGGCGGCATCGCGCCAGAGATCGACGCGGCTGACCTTGGCGATCTGTCCCTTGACGTCGAAATGCGCAGGCAGTTTTCCCCAGCGCATGTTCTCGTAGAGCATGTAGGCATCATGGCTCGGCCAGGGGAACGAGGCGTTGTTCATCCAGTATTTCATCATCTGGGATGGATTTCTGGCAGTCTTGCCCAGGCCAAAGTCGAACTCGCCTGCCAGCCTTCCTGCAATGTCGGAGACAGGCACGTTGAACCATTGCCGCTTGGAGCAGATTTCGGCCAATTCCTTCTTGTTTTCGGTTTTGTCACACCAGATCTGCGCTTCGAACAGCGCCATCAGGATGGCGCGGGTGGCGCGCGGGTGCTTCTCGATCCAGTCCGCCCGCATGCCGAAGGATTTATCGGGGTGCAGCGGCCAGATTTCATCGCAGGTCAGCGCCGTGTAGCCGATCTTCTGGTTGACCAGCTGGCCATGCCAGGGCTCGGCCACACAGAACACATCCATGTTGCCGACCTTCATGTTCGCCACCATCTGCGGCGGCGGCACAGCGATCAGTTTCATGTCATTGTCAGGGTCGATGCCGCCAGCCGCCAGCCAGTAGCGTATCCAGAGATCATGCGTGCCGCCGGGAAAGGTGTGCGCGCCGGTGAAGTCCCTGCCCTGCGACTTGCGCTTGGCGATGGCGGCTTTCAACACCGACGCATCCGTGCCGACACGCGGCTCGGCGAACTCGTTCGACACCGAGATCGACTGGCCATCGATATGGGTGCGCGCCAGCATCGAGATCGGAACCGGCTGGCTGTTCTGGGTGATGATGCCAGCCGACATCAGATAGGGGATCGTCGACAGCATGTGCGCGCCATCTATGCCGTTGCCAGCACCGCCCAGTGCAAGATTGTCGCGCGTGGCAGGCCATGAGGCCTGTTTCACCACCTCCACATCCGGCATGCCATGCTTGGCGAACAGGCCCTTTTCCTTCGCGATGACCAGCGCGCAGGCGTCGATCAGGGCGATGAAGCCGAGCTTTGCGCCCTTGACCTCGGGGCCTGCGCCTTGTGCGAAGGCGCCCGCCGGAAGCGCCGCACGTGCTGCAAAAGCCAGTGCGGCCGCGCCCGACAGCTTCAGTGCCTCGCGGCGGCTCCATGACGAGACGGGCGCAGGCAAAAGCGGCGCTGAGGGATGCTTCATGGCTCGATCCTGGTCTGAGCCGGAACCACGATGCGCATCAGCTTTCGCCAAGGCCGCATCAGAACCCGCCCGAACGGCGATGCCCTGTGGTTCCAGCGGCGTTGCTGAAATGATGTGTCGCAGCCGTCATTCCTGGCGGCTGCGCGAGATGCACAACAAGATGCATGCCAAGCGCGTCATGCCGCAGAAAACGGCTGTAAATGCTGTGGAATCAGGCCATGGCTGCAAAACTTGGCATCAGGTGCGGGTCTGATCTGCTGAATTTCTTGGCATCTGCCCAGATTTGCGGCCCTATGCACGTCCCGTGAGCGCTGCTGCAAAAAGATCGGGCCGATAAACCGCCTTGGCTGCCGCGAACTGTGCATCGGTCGGTTCGAGCAATCCGAGCGCGGCCATTTCCATCAGGATTGCGCGGCCATGTTCTGGTTGCGGCTGGATGGCGCCAGCATCGAGGCGCAGATAGCCGGTTGCGTGGCGTGACCCGCGCCCAGCGCCCTGATCAAGCTGGCCTGCCAGCAGCGCGGCCACAAGCTCCTCGGGCTGCCCCAGCACGGCAGGGTGCGCGAGATGGCGTGCCAGCACCGGCATGTTGGCTGGAAGTGTGGCCCATGCGCTCGCTGCCGCCAGCGCACGCACCAGCTTGCCCACGGCCTCGTGACGCGTCTCGACATCATCGGCGCGCAGGGCCAGCACCTTCTCGGGCGCATCGGGCCAGAGATCGACCCCGAGATGCACAATCGTTCCGATGCCTGCCTTCACGGCCAGCGTGTTCCAGGGCGCGCCAGTGCAGAAGCCATCGATGCGCCCGCTGGTGAGCGCGTCCACGCTCTGGACGGGCGAAACAATCTCGAGCAGCACATCCTGCCCCAGGACAAGCCCGGCCAGCGCCAGCCAGCGCCGCAGGAGGTAGGTATGGGTCGAATGGCCAAACACGGTGGCCAGCGTCAGCGGCGGCAAGCCTGTTCCTTTGCGGATAGCCACAACCTTCGCCAGCGCCTGCGCTGACACGGCGGGATCGGCCATGTCGCCTTCCGCCAGCCGCGCCAACTCCTCGAAACGGCGCAGCGACAGGGTGATGGCGTTGCCGTTGAGGTTCAGCGAAAGCGGGGTCGCCATGGGCGCACGGAAGCTGCCAATGCCCAATGTCGAAGCGATCATGGCAGGTGCCAGCATATGGGCTGCGTCCAGCAGGCGCACGTGCAGCTTGTCGCGCAGGTTGGACCAGGAGACATCGCGCACGAGTTCGAGATGCAGGCCTTCGGCCTCGGCAAACCCTTCATCGCGTGCCGCAACAAGCAGGGCTGCATCCAGCAGCGGCAGGAACCCAAGGCGCAGGGAAAGCGTCATTTCAGCATCTCCGCTGCAGTGATGATGGCGCGGGCAATATCGGACATCTTGCGCTTCTCGTTCATCGCTGTCTTGCGCATGAGCGCGTAGGCCTCGTCTTCGCCCAGCCCTTTCAGCTTCATCACCAGCCCCTTGGCGCGGTCGATCAGCTTGCGGTCTTCCAAGAGCGAGCGGGCCTCGTCCAGCTCCTCGCGCAGGCGGCGGAAGGCGTTGAAGCGGCTGACACAGGCATCCAGAATCGGGCGCATGCGCTCCTTCTTGAGCCCATCAACGATATAGGCCGAGACGCCCGCCTCGACAGCGGCCTCGATGGAGGCTGTGTCCGACTGGTCGACGAACATGGTGATGGGGCGGCGCACCGAGCGGCTGACGAGGAACATGTCCTCCAGCGCATCGCGACTGGGGTCCTCAAGGTCGATCACCACCACATCGGGATCATGCTCGGCAATGGCCGCCACCAGCCCGCGCGTCGCCCTCAGAAGGATGACCTGCGTGATGCCACCCTCGCGCAAACCCTCCTCGATGATCGCCGCCCTCACCGGGTTGGCATCGACCACCAGAATCTTGAGATCGGGCTTGCTCACATGCTGCCTGTGGGCTCAGGCTGCGCTGCGGCCGATGGTCAACCCGCCTGCCGTCTCGATGAAGGCCATCACAACATCAACACCATCGCCCGCGCGCGTATTGGTGAAGACGAAGGGCTTCTTGCCGCGCATGGTGCGGGAATCGCGGTCCATCACGCCCAGATCAGCGCCGACATGGGGCGCAAGGTCGATCTTGTTGATGACCAGCAGATCAGAGCGCGTGATGCCCGGCCCGCCCTTGCGCGGGATCTTTTCGCCTGCCGCCACGTCGATCACATAAATGGTGATGTCGGCCAGTTCCGGCGAGAAGGTGGCGGCCAGATTGTCGCCGCCGGATTCGATCAGGATCAGGTCGAGTGCCGGAAAGCGCGCCCGCATTTCGGCAATGGCTGCCAGATTGATCGAGCAATCCTCGCGAATGGCGGTATGCGGGCATCCGCCGGTCTCGACACCCATGATCCGCTCTTCGGGCAGGGCTTCTGCCACCGTCAGCAGGCGCGCGTCTTCCTTGGTGTAGATGTCGTTGGTGATGGCGCAGAGGTCATAGCGATCGCGCATGCGCTTGCAGAGCGCTTCCATCAGCGCTGTCTTGCCGGAGCCGACGGGGCCACCAATGCCAACGCGCAACGGGCCGTGGGGAGAATTTGTCATGAGCGAAACAACCTCGTGTATTGGGTCTCGTGCCTTAGCGCGGCAAGGTCGGATCGAAACGCCGCGCCGCCCAGATCGTCAAGGGTGGCATGGGCTGCAAATGCCGCAAGTTTGGTCACTTCCGGCAAAAGCGCCGCCGTGACGCGCTGGCCATCGGTCTGCCCGACAATGCCGAGCCGGACCGCAGCAGAGACAAGATTTGCGATGAAGCCGAGGCAGAAGGCCGGCAAAACATCGTTGCGCGCGATGGCATGGCCCTGCGCTGCAGCACCGACCGCCACCGGATAGGCCAGATCACCTGGCCAGACCTGTTTCAGCGTGTCCAGCGCAGCGCAAGGCCAGGAAGCGCTGGCGGCCAGCATGAAGGCATTTCCCTGCGTGACGGTTTCGTTGCGGCGTTCGGACGATGTGCCCATGGCCAGCGCCAGCCCGGCAATGCCGTGAAGCGCAGCCAAATCGTCGCGACCAAGTGCGGTCATTGTGGCGGCAAGCAGGATCGCATCGTTGCGCAGCGCGCCGTGCTGCACGAGATCGATCAGCCAGGCCTCGAGCGAAATGGCATCGGTAACGTCACCCGCTTCCTGCGCCCATTCCAGCCCATGAGAATAGGCAAAGGCCCCCACCGGGAAAGACGGCGAGAACCAGATCATCAGGGGAAGTTGCACGCCGGTCATCGGCTGACAGCGCACTCAGTGGCCGTGCTTGTGACCCTTGTGGTCATGGTCATGGCTGTGATCGTGCGTGTGCCCGTGATCGTGGCCATGGTTGCAGCCGGGGCCGTGCACATGGCCGGGCGCACCATGGGGAGGGTTGGCTGCCTGCACAGGCTCGTGGTTGTGATCATGCGAATGGCTGTGCCCGTGGTCATGGTCGTGGTCATGCGAGTGGTCATGGCCGCAGCCGGGTCCATGCACATGGCCGCCTTCGGCATGGTCATAGGCGCCGCGCTCCGGCTGGAAAGGCCGCGACACAACCGTCGCCAGCCCGCCCTGCCCGCGCACCATTTCGGCCAGCACATGGTCATTGGCGATGTAGATCGCGTCTGCCGTGATTTCGGCAGGCGTGTGCCTGTTGCCGATGTGCCAGCCAATACGCATCAGCCGCACCTGGCTCTCGGCGGTGATCTCGAGCAGCGCCTCGGCAGCGGCCTTCACGACAACCAGACGGCCATCTTCCAGCTTCACGGCATCGCCGTCGTTCAGTTGCGTCACCTTGTCGAGATCGAGCAGGACGTCATGACCGCCATCACCTTTCAGCGCAACACGGCGGCGGTTGCGATCCTCATGGTCCAGCGTCAGCGTATCGATGACCTTGTCGGCCTTGACGGCAGGCTTGCGGAGAACGGATGTGGCGCGCAGCATGACTTGCTCCTTTGAAAAGCGTCAGGCTGACATAGCGATGGCAACGGCCAACGCCAACCCGGATCACACCCGCTTTTGCAGCATCTTGTAGAACAGCGCGAGGCCAAAGCCGAAGGCGCAGCCGATGAGCACCGAAATCAGCATGCGCTGCGCGACAAAGCCGCCGAAATAGGCCCCGCCCTTGAACAGCGGCACCAGCAGCCAGTTGCCCAGCAGCACCGGGCCCAGAAAGCCGAAGACAAGGCCGCGCTGCCAGAGCGTTCGGCCTGGAATGAACGCCAGAAGCGCCGCGAAAGCCACGCCCCAAAGCCCGCCCCAGAACATGGAATTGATGAGTGCAGGCACGCCCATCGGCCCGACGGGGCGGAACGACCATGGAAAATTGGGCAGGAACTTCAGCAGATGCAGGATCAGGATCATGCTCTGGTGGAAGCTGATGACGGCAATCGCACCGGCAATGAAGCCAAAAACGAGGCTTCTGGGGTTTGTGATCAGTCCCGACATGGTTGTCTCCCTCGGCGCAATCTTGGCTGCTTTCGGGCAAGCTAGAACAGGAAATACCTCTGCGCCAGCGGCAGTTCCGTTGCTGGCTCGCAGACCAGCAATTCGCCATCGGCTTCCACCGCGTAGGTCTCTGGGTCGATG
>JAYWHQ010000477.1:0-2450 GCA_043777655.1 Allobosea sp.
TAATTGCCGCCCGAGCCGATGGCCAGCACCTGTCCGCCCGCCAGCGTTTCAGGCTCCAGCACATCGCCAGTGCCAGACAGCAGCAGGCCAATGTCCTTGTCGGCCACCAGCAGCATGGCCTCCAGACGGCGAAGGTAACGGTCCGTGCGCCAATCCTTGGCCATGTCGACGCAGGCGCGCAGCAATTGTGTCGGATATTGCTCGAGTTTTGTCTCGAGCCGCTCGAACAGCGTGAAGGCGTCAGCTGTGGCGCCGGCAAAGCCCGCAATCACATGGCCCTTGCCCAGCCGCCGCACCTTGCGGGCATTGCCCTTCATGATGGTGGGGCCAAGCGAAACCTGACCATCGCCGCCAACAACCACTCGGCCCCCTTTGCGCACCATCAGGATGGTGGTCGCATGCATGGTGTGCGGTGAGGTGGAAGGATCGTTGGAAAAATTCATGTGCGCGAATCGCCTTGGATGGGCCTGCCTTTGCGAAGATGTAAGGTCTTTCATCGCCAAGACCAACGGGTGCGATTCCCGGGCCCGTGCAGCGTCAGCGGAACGGAACCCGGAATCCAGCGCAAAGACCAAGCGAAGCGTCAGCAGACTTTCTTGTGCCGCCGGCGCGCCTCTTGCCATGCTGGACCCCGGATCGGGTTCCGCTCCGCAGCCCCCGTTCGGGGCTCGAAGTGATGCCGGACAGCCCACGAAGCACGGGTAGCGCCGGGCCCCCCACGCTGCTAAAGCACGCCGGTAAAGCCAGCGAACAGGACAGTCCACCATGCGTATGGGCGAGATCACACGCCGCACTGCCGAAACCGATGTTGCCGTGAAGCTGGTTCTGGATGGAACCGGCCAGTCGGAGATCGCCACAGGCGTCGGCTTTTTCGACCATATGCTGACCCTGCTGGCGCGCCACGCGCTGATCGACCTGACCGTGAAGGTCACCGGCGACACCCATGTCGATGACCATCACACGGTCGAGGATACGGGCATTGCGCTGGGCGAGGCCTTGAAGGCCGCGCTCGGCGACAAGAAGGGCATCACCCGCTATGCCGATGTGCATCTGCCGATGGACGAGACGCTGACGCGCGTTGCCGTCGATGTCTCTGGTCGCCCCTATCTGGTGTTCCGCACCAGCTTTGCCGTTCAGAAGATCGGCACATTCGACACCGAGCTGGTGCGCGAGTTCTTCCAGGCTTTCACGATGAATGCCGGGCTCACCTGCCATGTCGAGACGCTCTATGGCGAGAATGGCCACCACATTGCCGAAAGCTGCTTCAAGGGTCTGGCGCGCGCACTGCGCGTGGCGCTGGCCGTCGATCCGCGCGAAGGTGGCCGCATCCCGTCGACCAAAGGCGCGCTCTAAGCGCGCGAAGAACCGCAAGGGCGCGCTTTAGAGCGCGCATCCATACTGAAGGACAAGGCAGATGCCGTTTTTCATGGTCATGACTCCGCCACCCCATGGCGGCACCGCGCGCGACACGGTCGAGCAGGCGCGCATCATCAAGGATGGCTTTTCGCTCTGGGCCTTCCTGCTGACGGGCATCTGGCTGCTCTCGCAGCGCATGTGGCTGTGGTTCGCGATTTTCGCCGTGGTCTGGGGCGGTTTTGCGGTTGGCGGTCCATGGCTTGGCCTGCATCCGACCGCCATTGGCGGCATCTCGCTGCTGACGGGCCTGTTCCTCGGTCATGAGGGTCATGCCCTGCTGATGCGCAAGCTGGAAAGTTCCGGCTGGAGGTTCGAAGGCATGGTCGAGGCGCGCAACCAGGAAGAGGCCGAGCGCCGCTATTTCGAGCGCGCGCTGGCGACCTTGCCTGCGCCGCTGCCTCTGCCGCCTGCTGCGCCATCTGGCCAACGCTATGTGACGGCCACCGCGCGCGGGCCGATCATCGGGCTGTTCCCCGAAGCCGGGACACGATGAGCGCCCGATGACCAGCAGCGTTGCGATCATCGATTACGGCTCGGGAAATCTCCATTCCGCCGCCAAGGCTTTCGAGCGAGCCGCCCATGAGGCGGGGCTGAGCACGCGCATCGATGTGACATCTGATCCCGACAAGGTCCGCCATGCCGATCGCATCGTGCTGCCGGGTGTCGGCGCCTTTGCCGATTGTCGCGCTGGCCTGGACGCCGTGCCCGGCATGGTCGAGGCGCTGGAAGAGGTGGTGCGGGGCAAGGCCCGGCCCTTTCTGGGCATCTGCGTCGGCATGCAGCTGATGGCCAGCCGTGGGCTGGAATACACCACAACCGCTGGCCTCGGCTGGATCGAGGGCGATGTCGCGCTGATCCGCCCGGGGGATGCCGGCCTCAAGATCCCGCATATGGGCTGGAACAACCTGCACCCGCAGGATGAGCATCCGCTGCTCGACGGCATTGCGCTGGGCCCCTCCGGCCTGCACGCCTATTTCGTGCATTCCTATGCGCTGGTGCCAGCGCGTGCCCAAGATGCGTTGGCGCTCACCGAA
>JAYWHQ010000478.1:0-8257 GCA_043777655.1 Allobosea sp.
GCACCTGTGCCGGTGCCGCCGCCCATGCCGGCGGTGATGAACACCATATGTGCGCCGGAAAGATGATCGCGGATCTCGTCGATCACCTCTTCAGCAGCCGCACGGCCAATCTCGGGCTGCGAACCGGCACCCAGACCCTCGGTGACCTGAAGGCCCATCTGGATGATGCGCGGGGCGCGGCTGGCGGCAAGCGCCTGTGCGTCCGTGTTCGCCACCACGAAATCGACACCATCGAGGCCAGCCTCGATCATGTTGTTGACGGCATTGCCGCCAGCACCACCGACCCCGAAGACGGTGATCCGGGGCTTCAGTTCCCGGATGTCCGGAACGTCCAGTTGAATAGCCATGATCTTAGCCTCTCGACTTCACTGCCAGGCGCCCGGCGAGCGCCTGTATGGATTTAATTCTCGGGTCAGGAGGACCCCTGTTTCACGCTCCGGCTGCCGGGCCGGGGCATGTGCGCTCCCTTGTCAGAAGCTCTCTTTCAACCAGCGACCGACACGGGAGAAGTACCCGTCCGTTCCGGTCGCAAACATCGCCCCGCTCGCGCGTGGCTCGAAATGCTCGACATGCGCCACCTGCGGATAGACCAGCAGGCCGACACTCGCCGCGAAGGCCGGGCCCTTGCCCGCCTCCGGCAAACCCTTGATGCCCAGCGGGCGCCCGATGCGGACCTGCGCGCCGAGAATGCGCCGCGCCGCCTCCGGCAGACCCGTCAGCAAGCTGCCGCCGCCAGTCAGAACAACGCGGCGACGTGCCTCGCTGCCAAAGCCGGCCGCCTGAAGGCGATCGCGCGCCAGCTCGAGAATCTCTTCCACACGCGGACGGATGATCCGCACAAGATGCGATTTCGGCAGATGGTTCGGCGTGTCGCGCTCATCCTCATCCACCTGCGGCACGGCAATCATGTCGCGCTCGTCAGATGGCGAGGAAATGGCGGAGCCATACAGTGTCTTGAGCCGCTCGGCTGCGGCAACACGGGTGGACAGGCCGCGCGCCACGTCCATGGTGATGTGATGACCGCCGACCGCAATGGCATCGATGTGCATGAGGTGGTGGTTGTTGAACACGCCGAAGCTCGTGGTGCCGCCACCCAGATCCATGACGACAACGCCCATCTCGGCCTCGTCATCGACCAGCGCCGAGAGACCCGCCGCATAGGGCGTGGCCACCACGGCCTCGATCTCGAGATGGCAGCGCTCGACTGCGAGCATCAGGTTGCGCGCGGCAGCAGCTTCTGCCGCCACGACATGCATGTCGACCGAGAGCGCACGCCCCATTAGGCCACGCGGATCAAGCACGCCGCCCTGCCCGTCCAGCGCATAGCCCGTCGGCAGCGCATGCAGCACGGCACGGCCCGGCCGGATCGAATGGGTGGCGGCAGCAGCCAGCGCCCGCTTTACATCGGCATCACCGACAGAGCCGGAACGCAGGTCGACGCTGGCCGCGAAATGCTGCGAACCCAGACGTCCGCCGGTCAGGTTGACGATGCAGGACTGCACCTCGACCTTGGCCATGCGCTCGGCTGCATCCACCGCCTGGCGAATGGAACGCTCGGCGCCGTCAAGATCGACAATCGCGCCGCCCTTGAGGCCAAGCGAACGCTGATGGCCAATGCCGATGATGCGCGCCAGATGCGTGCGGCCCCGCAGGCGTTCGCTGGCCTCGACCGGCAGCAATTCGGCAATCAGGCAGACAACCTTGCTCGTGCCGATGTCCAGAACCGACAGGGTCGCGCTCTTGCGCGACGACAGCGGCTTCAGGCGCGGCGTGAGGCCTTGGGAAAACAGGCTCATGCCGTGCCTCCCTTCTTTTTCGGGATGGCTTTCAGCATCTCAGCACGCGCGGTCGCAGCCTCTTCGGACAGGCGCAACGTCACCCGGTCAGGCTGGCGCAGATCGACGGAGATCACATCGCGCTCGGTCAGCTTGTGATCCTTGTCGAGGCCAACAAGACGCGTCATCGCGGCAGTCGCGTTTGTCTCGGGCAGGCGTACATCGAGACCGTTTTCCAGCTTCAGCGTCCAGCGGCGGCCAGACACCAGAGTCGCGCCACGGATGCGGGATTTCAGCGGGCCGGCCTCAGCCAGCAGCGCCACATAGTCGCGCGCCTTCAGATTGGCCTGATCGCCGACAACCAGTGGCAGATGGGCAAATCGCGCATCGCGCATCTTGTCGATCACCGTGCCGTCAGCCGAAATCAGCGAAAGCTCGCCATTGAGCTGCCAAAGCGCATAGGGCTCACGCTCGACGATGCTGATGGACACTTCGCTGGGATAGAGCTTGCGAACCGAAGCCTCGCGGATCAGCGGATTGGCTTCCAGCGCCTTGCGGGCCTCGCTGACATCCAAGAATGCGAGAGAGCCGCGCGGGTTGATGCCCGCCTCGTGCAGCACTTCCATTTCAGCCAGTTCGGCAATGCCGGAAATCGTCACGCGCTCGATGCCAAGACCGACCGAGCGGGCCACGAAATGACGCGGCTCGCCGAGATTGTCGCGCATCTCGTCGAGATGGCCACCCATGACAATGCCCGTTGCGGCGGAGGCCGTCAGAAAGCCGAGTGCGAGGAATGTGCCGATGCGGCGCGGCAAGCGCTGCGACAGCGGCACGGCCACCGAGCTTCTGCGGCCAAACCGGAAGAAGCGCTTCGAGCGGTGACCGCCCAGGATCTGCGGTGCAGCCTCGGCGTGACGATGCCGGCCTGCGCCAAGAAGCGCGGCCATTACCGATCCAGAGAGGCGTCCTCCACCATCCATTTGACAAGCTCACCGAAACTCATGCCCGCGAAGGCAGCCAATTCTGGCACCAGGCTCGTTTCGGTCATTCCGGGCTGCGTGTTGACCTCCAGCCAGACGAGCGTGTCGCTCTCGTCATCATACCTGAAGTCAGATCGACTTATGCCGCGGCAACCGATTGCTTGATGCGCCGTTAACGACCACTCTTCAATCTGACGGTAAATATTTGGTGAAAGTTCTGCCGGGCAGACGTGAATTGAGCCGCCTTCTGCATACTTTGCCTCGTAGTCGTAGAACTCGCCGGTCGCGGCCTTGATCTCGGTGACGCCAAGCGATTTTCCGGCCATCACGGCGCAGGTCAGTTCGCGCCCGGCAACGAAACTTTCCGCCAGCAGCATGTCCCCACACGGCCAGTCTTCACGGGCAATTTCCTGGGGTGGATGCTCGCGGCCTTTCTTGACGATCACGACGCCCACCGACGAGCCCTCATCCACCGGCTTCAGCACATAGGGCGTCGGCAGCGGGTGGGCTTTTGCCGCCTCGAAACGTGACAGCGTAACCCCGCGTGCAACGCCAACCCCTGCTGCTGCCACAACAATTTTGGCCCTGTCCTTGCGCATGGCCAACGCCGAAGCGAGCACGCCGGAATGTGAATAGGGAATGCGCAGGATCTCCAGCACGCCCTGGATGGTGCCGTCCTCGCCGAAGCGGCCATGCAGGCAGTTCAGCACAACATCCGGCTTCAGCTCGGCCAGCACCGTGCCGAAATCCGGCTTCACATCCACGCGCGTCACGTGGTAACCGACGCTCTCTGCTGCCTTGGCGCAAGCCTCGCCAGAACGAAGCGACACCTCACGCTCGACAGACCAGCCCCCCATCAAAACGGCGACGTGCTTGGACATGAAATCTCTCAGGGCTGGACATGCAGTCCCGAAACCATGCCCTGCGATCTGTTAGCAATTCGTTGAGGATGCCTGTCAAGGCCCAGCCCTAATACTCGCCGATGCGCTTGATTTCCCAGCGCAGCTCGATGCCGCTGTCAGCCTTCACCAGATTGCGCACGGTGTCGCCCAATGTCTCGATTTCGGTGGCGGTGGCATTGCCGGTGTTGATGAGGAAGTTGCAGTGCATGGGCGAGACCTGCGCGCCACCGATCTTCAGGCCACGGCAGCCTGCTGCGTCGATCACCTTCCAGGCCGAGAGCTTCTCGCCATCGGGTCCGATGGGGTTGGCAAAGGTCGAACCGCCGGTCTTCTCGCGGATAGGCTGGGAGGCCTCGCGCGCCTGCGTGATCCTGTCCATCTCTGCCAGTATATCGGCCGTCTCTCCGGCGCGCCCCTGAAACAGCGCCGAGGTCATGATGACATCGGCCGGAAATCCGGAATGGCGATAGCCGAAGCCCATCGCCGCATGATCGAAGGTGACGATCTCGCCGGCCCGCGTCACGCCACGCGCGCTGACCAGCACATCAGTTGTTTCGCCATGATGGGCACCGGCATTCATCCTGAGTGCGCCGCCAATCGAGCCCGGTATGCCACGGAAGAAGGCCAAGCCCGAAATGCCGGCATCAGCGGCGGCCCGCGCTACTTTCACATCCGGCACGCCAGCGCCCGCACGCAAGCGATGGCCCTGCTCAATGGCGATCTCGCCGAAGCCCTTACCTGACAGCCGGATGACGACGCCGGCAATGCCGGCATCGCGCACGATCAGGTTGGAGCCCAGACCCACAACTGTCACCGGAATTTCGGCAGGCAGCGCCTTCAGGAAAAGCGCAAGGTCCGCCTCATCCGCTGGATTGAACATCACCTGCGCCGGCCCGCCGACACGGAACCACGTGAACGCCGCCATATCCTGATTGGCCGTGAGACGCCCGCGCAGTTCGGGCATGAGGGCGCGCAGATCAGCTGTGATGTCAGGAAAACTCATGGCGCAGGCAGTTACAGTGAGTGCAAGAGAGAGGCAATCGGCAAAGCGCAGGCGATTTCCGGGGCTGTGCAGCACAGCGGAACAGAACCCGGAATCCAGCGCAACAACTTGCCGCAACAGCGGCACATAACGGAGCCATCAGAGACATACGACGCTTCACAAAGAACCTTTGCGCTGGATCCCGGATCGGGTTCCGCTCGCGCTGCACCCGTCCGGAAGTCGATTCTCGGCTATCATGGCGTTCAGCGGCCTTGCCATTGAAATCGCAACGCGTCAGACAGCCGCCGCCCTTTTCACCAGCCGCGTGATGCCACGGCGCGCTGCAAACATGCGGCCATAGACATCGCCTGCCAGATCGGCACGGTAGCACTCCTGCCCCAGCAGCGGGCCCCATTCGTATTCCAGCGTGTCGATCAGCTCGAAATCAGCCTTCAACCGCGCTTCCAGCTGAAGCCGGTTCCTGCGGTTCTGATACTCGAGCAACACGAGCGAGGTCTTCGACAGATCGAGATGGTCGAGCACATCGCCCTCCCCGCCCTCGATGTCGATTTTCACGATGTCGGCGGAAGGCAGGCTCGCGGGATCGACCACGCGCACCTGATAGCTTTCGGCCTGCGCACCTGGCGCAAATGTGTCGCCAGCATAAGCGGCAAGCCCGGATTCCCCGTCTCCGGCAAAGCGGCTCATGAAGGTTGCAGTCGTCTGCCCGCCGGGAAACAGCGCGGCGTTCACC
This sequence comes from Allobosea sp., assembly GCA_043777655.1. Taxonomy (GTDB): domain Bacteria; phylum Pseudomonadota; class Alphaproteobacteria; order Rhizobiales; family Beijerinckiaceae; genus Allobosea. The sequence goes on from JAYWHQ010000478.1 coordinate 5,394, forward strand.
GTCACGATGTCTCGCCGCAAAGCCGTGTTCTTCGTCAGATAGTCGAATGTGCCGGGATGCGGCTCGTAGGACGTGACCGTGCTGCCCGGCCAGCGCGCCGTGGCCCAGAGCGCGAAGGAGCCGACATTGGCGCCAATGTCGAGAATGTCGAGGCCAACCCCGTCATAACCGCACTCATATTCGCCCTCGAGCACATCCTTGATGGCCCAATGCATTGCCTCCGGCACAGCAAGCTGCATCGGAATCCGCGCGACATATTCACCCAAGACAACCCCCTCATCACGTTTTCGTGACCGCGTTCAGAGGGTGATAGGGGAAATGTGGCGGGAACGCAAAACGGGGGTGGCCGCCCATTCTGCGATCTTGACTATTCATGAGTTTTTACTCATAAAACAGCCGATGGATCGCTTGCCTCGCCCTGCCCGCCCCCTGCGCTGGATGGCCTCGAGCCGGAAGGATTTCGGGGACTTTCCGCCGAAGGTCCAAGACACATTCGGCTTCGAGTTGTTTCTGGCGCAGACAGGCCAAAGGCCGCCCTCGGCGAAACTGATGAAAGGTCTTGGCAGCGGCGTGGTCGAGCTGGTCGAGGATTTCGACAGTGACACCTGGCGTGCCGTTTACACCGTGCGCTTTGAACGGGCAGTCTATGTGCTGCACGCGTTCAAGAAGAAATCGAAACAGGGCATCAAGACGCCGCAAAGCGACATCGAGACGATCAGACGACGCCTGAAGGATGCAGAGGCAGACCATGCCGCCCTGCTGGCAAAGGAGAGCAAGACATGAGCGCCAAACATGCAGAGGTCTACGAGAGCGGCAGCAACATCTTTGCCGATCTTGGACTGCCAGATGCCGAAAGCCATTTTCTGAAAGCCCAGCTGGTGGCCGAACTCTACCGGCTGGTGACAGAGCGCAAGCTGACGCAGGCCAAGGCCGGCGAACGGATGGGCATTTCCCAGCCAGAAGTCTCGCGCCTGTTCAAGGGCCATTTCCGCGAATATTCCGTCGAGCGCCTGATGGGCTTTCTGACCGCCTTCGACTGCGACGTGGAAATCGTCTCACGCCCGCGTGTTGAGAACGAAGGGCGGGGGAAGATTGTGTTTAGCGCGGTGGGGGCTTGAGGGGTTCACATGCCAATCTGCATTTTCTGTCAAAAGCCAATCGGCGATAAAAAGGCACCTGAGCACATCCTGCTCAATGCATTTGGTGGCAGGGCAACAACGAGCCAAATCATTTGCGCCCCATGCAACAATCGATTTGGTGGAACCATTGATCGAGAGCTTGCCGAACAGTTCGTACAAGTGCGCAACTTGTTTGAAATGCCTTCCGGCACGGGATCTCCCGCACCTGCCATGAAGAATATGCAGGCTGGGGACAGGAGGATCAACATCAGCGGCAGTGGAGAGATCACGCTGTCTAACAAAAAATTTAACGTCGAAGAGATCGAGGAAGGGAAATTCTCGATCCAACTGGAAGGGCACAACCTCGAACAAATCGAAGCGCTAATTCCTCATATGGCAGCGCGAACAGGCATCACTGAACAGCGTTTGCGCGAGCAATTGGCAGCATCAACGTTTACCGAAACACAAATGCCAGCTGGTACCATTCAATTATCACTTTCATACGGTGGCGAAGTGGCTTTTCGAGCGGCAACGAAAGCCTGCATGGTTTTGTGGGCAAAACACGTTGGAAACCAGGAGCTATTGCATTCAGATTTCGGGGCGGCACGGAATTTCGTTTCAAACGGTGATGCAAAATTCCTGGAGGAACGAACTTTTGTCGATACCCGTCTGATACCCGAGCAAGCTCGAATACAGAATGCATATGGACCACTGTTCAATCTGATACATGTTTCCAGCGACCCAATCGGAAAGGTCACAGGACACTTCACAGCTTACAATCTCATTGGATTTCAAATCGTTTTGGCTGAAAGGAGCAACAAGCCAAACACGGTTTCTGCACTGGTGAACAATCCTCTCGACCCGAGAATTTGGTCAGCCGAAGATCTTGACACATTTGAAAGTGTTAGGGGCTGGAACCAAGCCCCTCAAATTGAAATGGAAAAATACGAATATCGTCACTCAGAAATGATGAAACATTACCTCAAAATAGCAGATCAGCGCGCGCTGCAAATGCTTATCAGTGAGGTTTTTGCAGAACATGGAATAAAAGAGGACCAAGCAATTCCACGCGAGCTATTCCAGCAAATCAGTTGTGAACTAGGCACTGTTTTAGCTCATCATGCCTTGCGTGTGCCACTCACAAAGGAGGTAGCGCCAGAGATCATTGCTAGACGCTTTCGGTGTCCGCCGCTCAGTTGATAGGCTCGAAGTGCAAAGGAGTACGCGCAATCTCAAATCGGCTCTTCCCCCCTCAGCCCCTCAGCCCCTCACCCCCGCAACGCCTCCAGCTCCCCCGGCAACGCATAAGCCCACTGGGTGATATCCCCTGCGCCCAGCAGCACGACATAATCGCCCGGCTTTGCCAGCCCCGCCACCAGCCCGGCCAGCGCGTGGCGTGAGTCCATCCCCATGACGTGGCGGTGGCCGCGGGCTTTCAGGCCGGCCACCAGATCATCGCGGCTGGCGCCTTCGATGGGCTGTTCGCCAGCGGCATAGATCGGCGCGACGATGACGGCATCGGCATCGTTGAAGCAGGTGCAGAAATCGTTGAACAGCGAGGCCAGCCGCGTGTAGCGGTGCGGCTGCACCACGGCGATCACCTGCTTGTCAGTGGAGGCGCGCGCGGCTTTCAGCACGGCAGCGATCTCGACCGGGTGGTGGCCATAATCATCGAAAATCTGCGCGCCGTTCCATTCACCCGTCTTGGTGAAGCGCCGCTTCACGCCGCCGAAACCGCCCAGCGCC
>JAYWHQ010000479.1:0-2445 GCA_043777655.1 Allobosea sp.
GCCGCCATTGCCGGACCGGGAAGCCTGCTGGGCGAGCTTGCCTTGTTCTCGGCCATGGCGCGACCGGCAACGGCCATGGCGCGCGAGCCGACACAGGTGATGAAGCTGTCACGCACCGCGATGCGCCGGGTGTTGACCGAGTTCCCGGGTTCGGCGGCAGCGATCGCAAAGGCGATCTCTGCCAGACTCATCGCCTTTCAGGAAGAAATCGATGGTGTCGGCCATGACCTCAGAGCCATCGGCACCTGATCGTCGGACCGGGTCATTCGGTCAAAGCGACAGATGCACCGTCACAGGCACGTGATCTGAGGGCCGCTCCCAGCCGCGTGCCTCTGACAGGATGTCGAAACCTGTCAGCTGCGGGCCAAGGCCTCCCGAGATCCAGATATGGTCCAGCCGACGGCCCTTGTTGGCGGCAAGCCAGTCGGCAGCGCGATAGCTCCACCAGGTGTAGACCTTCTCGGGCTCCGGCCGCAGGCGGCGCGCCACATCAATCCATCCCATGTCGGTGCGCAGCCGTTCCAAGGTCGTGGTCTCGATGGGCGTGTGGCTGACCACGTCCAGCAGCTGCTTGTGGCTCCAGACATCATGTTCCAGCGGCGCGATGTTGAGATCGCCGACCAGAACACTCCGGCCATCGGTCGGCTTGTCACGAAGGCCCCAGCTGCCAATCTCGTCGAGAAACGCGAGCTTGTGGGCGAATTTGTCGTTCACATCCGGGTCGGCAATGTCGCCGCCTGCAGGCACATAAAAATTGTGGATGGTCACACCGCTGGCGGCTTTTGCCCCTTTGCCCAGCGTCGCGCTGATGTGGCGCGCATCGCCGCGCCCGCACATCGACATGGCGTCCTTGGCGTCGAACGGCAGACGCGAGAGGATGGCCACGCCATTGTAGCCCTTCTGGCCGATGAAGGCCTGATGGCCATAGCCGATGGCCTTGAATGCGGCTGCCGGGAATTGCTCATCCGGGCATTTGGTTTCCTGAAGGCAGAGGACATCGGGTGCCTGCGTCTTCAGGAAATGCTCGACAATCGGCAGGCGCAGCCGAACCGAATTGATGTTCCAGGTGGTGATGGAAAGCTTCATGAGGTCGCGCCCGGCTGCAAGTTGTCCGCCCATTGGCTTGGCATCATTGCAAGGGTGCGATCAAGCCTCAGAAGCCAGAGGCAGCGGGAAGGCTTGTGCAAAAACGCCGATGCGCAGGCTGTGGATGCAGCCGGGCACGCGCCTGCTACTTCCTGTCTTCCAGCACGCGCTCATAGTTGATCGCGAAGAGCTTGGGATCGGGGCGGCGCTGCGTGTCCAGTGCGTAAAGCGACACGGATGTCTCATAGCCCTGCGGGTCGATCACCACCCATTGGCGAAGTTCGTTGGCGACAGGGTCATAGCTCAGCGTGATTTTCGAAGTGCCGCCCAGTGTCGATTTGTCCTCAAGCGAGACTTTTACCAGGTTCGGCGCAACGCTCACGCTCTTCACAGTGGTGTCTTTGGCCAGATCAATGCGCTCGCGCAGCAGGAACTTCAGCGGTGTCTGGCCAATCGAGTACAGGTCTTGTGTCGCCAGCTTGCGGTCGCGGATCGCGACCGATGTGCCGTCGGCGATCACCTCGATGGTGGCAGGCGGCTTGTATTCAAAACGCATCTTGCCGGGCCGCGCGATGGACAGACGGCCTTCAAAGCGGCGGCCATCGGCAGCAAACTGGATGAAATTCGCCTGGAGCGTGGTGAAGGAGTTGAAATAGGCGTTCAGCCGCTCGACTGCATTCCGCTCGTTGATGGCCGGCTGGTCAGCAGGCGCTGCCAGTGGGGTCATCGCCGCATTTGTCGCAGGCGCAGGCGACGCTACAGCGGCTGTTCGTGCCCCGCCAAGGCCAGCAGGACGTGCCGGCGGCAGGGGCGCGAGCTGCGACTTGCCCGCAGTCTGAGCAAATGCCCCCGGCGCAAGCGCCGGCGCAGCCGCGCCAAATGCGGCCACCAGCCCGATCACGATGAAATAAGCTCTGCTCATGGCCCGTATATAGCGATGATCGATGGCAATTTCAGGTCCAGGTTTGCCATATCAGCCATCATGCGCATTCTGGCCGCTCTCGACCAGGATTTCACGTTTTCCAGCGTGATTGGCCGCGCCCACGATGCCTTCCTGCTCCATGCGCTCCATCAGCGAGGCAGCCCGGTTGTAGCCGATCTGCAGGCGGCGCTGGATATAGGAGGTCGAGGCCTTCTTGTCGCGCAGCACGACCGCGACCGCCTGATCGTAGAGATCGCCGCCCGGCTCGCCGAAGGAGCCCTTGTCGAAGACCGCGCTGTCCTCCTCTTCGCCGGCCCCCGTCTCCTCCTCGAGCGAGGTCACCGCATCGAGATATTGCGGCTGGCCCTGCATCTTGAGATGAGCCACGACCTTCTCGACTTCGGCATCGGAGACGAAGGGTCCATGCACGCGCGTGA
>JAYWHQ010000480.1:0-2441 GCA_043777655.1 Allobosea sp.
ATGCAGGCCGCGCGCCTGCTGCCATCGCCATGGCCGAGCCAGACGCCATCCTGCTGCTCGGGCTGGTGGTGGCGCGCGAGATGGGTTGGCCGACGCCGCCTGCTTGCAGGTTGTCGAAAACCGATCAAGAAGGATTGCAAGGCCGCAAGGCCGCGCTCGACAAGATGGGCCTGATCCGCCTGACATGAGGACATGACGATGCCGATAATGAAGCTCAATGGCGAGACCTTCCATGTGAAGGTTGACGGCCCCAAGGCCGCGCCTGCGCTCGTTCTTTCCAATTCGCTCTCGTCGAACCTTTCAATGTGGGACGGGCAGATCCCCGAATGGTCGAAGGCCTTCCGCGTCGTGCGCTATGACACACGCGGCCATGGCCAGTCGGTCACCAGCGCGCCGCCCTATTCACTGGCCCAACTGGCAGGCGATGCGCTGGCGCTGATGGATGCGCTTGGCATCGCCAGGGCGAATTGGTGCGGATTGTCGATGGGCGGCATGGTCGGCCAATGGCTCGCCACACATCATCCGCAGCGGCTGAACCGTGTGGTGCTGGCCAACACGGCGTCGCGCATGGGGCCGCCCGATCTCTGGAATGCCCGCATCCGCACGGTCAGCGCCAGCGGCATGGAAGCCATCGTCGATGCCACGCTCGACCGCTGGCTGTCGAAAGCGTTTCAGGAGCGCGACAAGAAGGCGACCGCGGCCGTGCGCAAGATGATCCTTGGCACCTCTCCCCAAGGCTATTGCGGCTCCGGCGCCGCCATACGCGACATGGACCAGCGCGAGGCGATCCGCAGCATTGCCCTGCCCGTGCTCGTCGTCACAGGGTCAATGGACCCGGCCACCCCGCCCGCCGCCGGGCAGTTTATCCAGGCGCAGATCAAGGGCGCCAAGCTTGTCGAGTTGCAAGCCGCCCATGTGTCGAACATCGAGCAGCCCGAGGCGTTCGGGAAAGCCGTGCTCGAGTTTTTGACTGCAGGGAAATAAGCCCATGACCAGGTCCTCGTCGAGCAAACCCGATCTGACCGAAACCGAGCGCTACGCCGCAGGCATGAAAACCCGCCGTGCTGTGCTGGGCGAAACCTATGTCGATGCTGCCACCGCGCAGGTGACCGATTTCAACAGCGACTTTCAGGAATTCATCACCAGAACCGCCTGGAACGACATCTGGAACCGCCCCGGCCTCGACCGGCGCGCGCGCTCCATCGTTGTGCTGTCGATCACCATCGGCCTGCGCCATTGGGGCGAATTCCGCATCCACGTGCGCGGCGCGCTCGCCAATGGCCTGACACGCGACGAAATCAAGGAAATCCTGATCCAGTCGGCCGTTTACGCTGGTGTGCCATCGGCGAACCATGCCTTCAAGGAGGCGGCCAGCGTGTTTGCGGAGATGGATGGGGGTTGAGTAGTTGCAGTTGCGTGATCGACGGCTGAATGGTCGCCCGTTTGGCACATACCAATCCAACACCACGCGTCATCCAAGGCCTTGTGCCGAGGACCCACGTCTTTCTTGTTTCTCGCGCAGATGAAGACATGGATGCTCGGGACAAGCCCGAGCATGACGGCAGGGCTCGACGTCAAAAACTGCCGAACGTCCGGCTCCGGTAGATCAACCCGGCCCCCACGCCCGTGCCACCAATGCCGACGACTTCGCCGATGATGACGTGGTGGGTGGCGTGCAGGCGCGATTCGATCAGCTTGCAATCAAATGCCACCAGCGAGGTTGCCAGCACGGGCGAGCCGGTGACGAGTTCTGACCAGTTGCCGACAGCGAAGCGCTCTTCGCCCGCCAGCCCCTTGCGGCCGGCGAAGGTCTCGCCAACCTCCTGGTCAGCGCCTGACAGCGTGTTGACGCAGAACACGCCATTGGTCTGGATCGCCTCAAGCGTGCGGCTGTCGGCATGGATGCAGGCCAGCATCATGGCCGGGCTGTCCGACAGCGAGGTCACGGCAGAGGCCGTCAGTCCGGCCCGACCTTTTGCACCAAAGGTGGTGATGACATGCACTGCCGCCGTCACCTGCGCCATCGCCTGCCGGAAGGCTGCGGATTCAGGGCTGACGGGCGCGGGCGCGGCCTTGACGGCGGGCAGTTTGGAAGATGGCATCAGGCTTGGGCTTTCAACTCGGTGAGCGCGGGCTTTAGGCGAGATTGCGGGTCATGGCCAGCCGCAGCGACAGATGCGCTTGTCGCACATGGCCATCGCCTCAAGCCATCTTGACGCGCGGCCCGGGTGTCGCCAGCGATAGGGCAGCTCGATTGGCGGCAGGATAAGCCCACATGGACATTGCCATCATTGGCGCAGGCATTGTTGGTGCGGCCACGGCGCATGCCTTGCTGGACGAGGGCCACAGCGTTACGCTCCACGATGCCAACGCACCGGGCTTTGGCCCCTCGCGCGGCAATGCCGGTTGGATCGCGCATACCGACATCACCCCCATCGCCC
>JAYWHQ010000481.1:0-8215 GCA_043777655.1 Allobosea sp.
CTCGATCCAGCTGAAGATGATGGTCTCGCCGTCCTTCGATGCGACGGCGCGCCGAAAATCGGTGACCTTGCCGTCCGGCACGTCGTCGCCCCACGCATCCAAAATGCGCAGTGCACCCTGCTCCTTGAACAAGGCGTGGGTTATCTGCGCGTGGTCAAAATAGGCCTGCTTGTTCTCCTCCGGCACCGCGATGATGCATCCGTCGATGTAGCTCATGATCTTTTTCCTCTGATTCAGGGGTTTGTCAGGTCGTCTGTATTGGGTTGGGTTCAAAATCGGCGAGCTGTGCCGCGAGCGCTGCATCAAAAGCGGGTCTCGCCAGGCAACGCTTTTTCCATGCGACGAGGTTGGCGTGCCGCTCGATCAGGCCTTTGCCGTCAAGTTGGCGCAGCACGGACGCCATCATGAGGTCGCCTGCGTTAAAGGCGTCATCATCGAGGTATGGCTTGTCGGCAAGCGCATCGGACAATCGTGACAGTCGCTTGTCGATCATCTCGACGACCTGTGGCCGTCGTTGCTTCGTCCAGTCCTCGCCAGCAGCGAAGATGTCGATGGTGGCGAGCTGCATGACAAAGGGCTCGACGCTGTTGAGAGCAGCGATCAGCCATGCTGTCGCCCGCGCCCGCATTGCTGTGTCTTTTGGCAAGAGTGTTTCGCAGTTCTGGCCGACATGGAGCACAATGGCACCGGTTTCGAACAGGCTGACGACATCATCGCGATAGCTCGGTATCTGGCCGAAGGGCTGCTCCTCGAAATAGTCCGGCGGGCGCTCCGCCTTGGCGTCGAACTTGCGCACGGCGTAGGGAAGTCCGGCCTCCTCCAGCGCCCACCGGACCCTGATGTCGCGGACATGGCCTCGCGCGAAGTCTGGAACCCAGCTGAAAGCGCTGATGCGGATGGCGGCGTTCAGATCAATGGGCATAGCGGTTCTTTCATGGTTGCAGGAGTGGAGCGGGAGGGGCACGCCTTGGGCGCTCGATCAGCCATCCCCCTCCTTTTTCGCACCCTTCAGCAAGGCGTAAACTGCCATGGCGTGGCCGTGGCCGAGGCCAAGTTCAGTTTTAAGCCAATCAGTCACGGCGGTGGCTTTCACGCCGGGTATCAACCGGTCGTCGACCGTGAAGCCCTTGTCTGCTGCCATGCGGCGCAGATCGGCGGCTGTCTTGCCTGTCGTTCGTTCGATGGTGTCGAGGTAGGCTTGAAATGACATGAGGTCTGTTCTCCAATTCGGATATCAGCTCGTCGGCAAAACCGCACGGATGCCGGGATCCCGCAGCCACAGTCCGGCCCATACAGCGATGCCGAGATAGACGCCAAACAAAGTATGACTGAACAATGGACTGCCGATGCGCATATGCGTCGCGACAGCTCCGCCAAGATAAGCCGTCAGCAGGACGGCGCCGAGCACAGCCGTCCTGGGCCAGGCATAAAGTGTGGTGATCGCCAACAGCAACAGCCCCATACCGCGCCAGAAGCCGGGATCTCCACTCCATCCCAATACCACGACCGTCTCGGATACGATCGGCAAAGCTGCAATCTTCAGGCCTGAATCCAGAACAAGAAAGAGGATCACTAAGCCTGACAGAATCCAACCGGCCTGGACCATCCGGCGCGATGTTTACGAGACGCCGATGTGTTCAGGAGTGACGTTCAAAGGGGCAATCGTTCTCATGGGACAGGTCCTCCGGTTCGAAATCTGGACGGCTTACGATGGCTGACGTTCCATGGCTGCCATCGCCGCATCGATGTCCATCCACATCGGCTCGAAGACATGGCCATCGAGATCCTCAAAGCTGCGGCCATACATGAAGCCGTGATCCTGCCTGGGTCCAGGATCTGCCTTGCCCCCGGCTGCTGCTGCCTTCTCGACCATTGAATCAACGGCCTCCCGACTGTCGATGGACAGGCACAGAAGCGTCTGGACCTCTTTCCCGGCGTCGATGATCCGTTTGGCGGTGAAGTCCGCAAACCGCGCATGGCCCAGAAGCATGAAACTGATCGTGTCCGACCAGACCATGGCGGCGGAGGTACCGGCCTGTGAGAAGCGCTCGTTCTTCGAAAATCCAAGGGCCTCGTAAAAGACGGTCGATCTTTCGACATCGGCGACGGGAAGGTTGACGAAAATCATCTTTGGCATGGCGTTTTCCTCGGTCTGTTCAAGCCTCTTGTTGACCAGACTGACTCATTAAGTTATAAATAGCAACCATGAAGTTAGAAAAAACAACTGAAAAATTCTCAGCACTCAATAAGCGCTGGTATGATGACGCCTGCGGCACGGCTCTGGCGCTTGAACTTGTCGGAGAGCGCTGGTCGCTTCTGATCTTGCGCGAAATGATGTTCGGAGGGCGGCGCTTCTCGGAATTGCGGGCAGGCATGCCCGGCATCAGTGCCAATGTGTTGACCGAGCGGCTGGAAAGCCTCGAGGGCGTAGGGATCGTGCAGAGGCGGAAATTGCCGCCGCCCGCATCCGTGCAGATCTATGAGCTGACGCCATGGGGATACGAGGCGGAGGTCATTCTGCAGCAATTGGGACGCTGGGCTACCCGGTCACCCTTGCATGATCCGACACTGCCTCTGTCGGCGGCATCCATCATGATGTCATTCCGGACGATGTTCTCCACAGTGCACGCTGCGGGTGAGGTGGCGCGGATCGCCTTCAAATTCGGAGAGGAGACCTTCATGATCGACATTGACGCCGACGGGTTGAGATCGCGACGCGCCCAGCCTGTAGAGAGCGCGCCTTGTGTCACCACCAACCCGATGTCGCTGGCCTCGGTCGTGTACGGCGGACGCCCGCTTGCCGACGCCGAGGACAAGGGAGAACTGAGTATCGTCGGCGATCGCGATGTCCTGAAAAGATTCATGACCTGGTTTCCATTGCCCGCAAAGCTGACTTAGCCCGCCGCAATTCCTCCAGCATCAGTGTGAAATGTTCGACCGGTCCATGCGGTCACGTTGCAGCCGTGTCCGATGCGTCTTCAATCCCCGTTACGAACGCGTGAAGAACGTGCCTCTGGCTGACCGCTCGGTACCGCCAGAGTACGCTGCCCACCAAGCATGCAAACCCACCGACTTGGGTGGCTCGCCGGGCTTGCGCCCCTTTGAAGGTTTCCTGAACGCATGATGGCTGTAACGTTACGATATCGACGCTTCAGAAACTGGTCGGTGCGAAATGATGCCTGCTGGGTCAGGATCAACCGAACCCGCCCGATGGTTTCACCAATCTGTCTATTGCCATTTGCGGTACACTGGTCCTCGCTCCTGCCCCCTACAATTGTCTGGACCCGCGATGGCGAGCATGCTCCGGTTATATTAAGGCCGCCCCAACCGTTTGTCCGATTGATTGGCACAAATGTGGCCAGCGAGGGCTTTCGCCTGCCAATGCCGAGGATTGAATGCCGTCCATCGTTTCCGTCCGCAATCTGACCAAGACCTACACGTCCGGCTTCGAGGCGCTGAAGTCGGTCAATCTGGAGATCAAGGAGGGCGAGATCATCGCGCTGCTCGGCCCGAACGGTGCCGGCAAGACCACGCTCATCTCCACCATCTGCGGCATCGTGCAGCCGAGTTCGGGCAGCGTCAGCGTGGCGGGCCACGACGTCGTCCGGGACTTCCGCGCGTCGCGTGCCCTGATCGGCCTCGTGCCGCAGGAGATTTCGCTGGAGCCGTTCGAGAAGGTGCTGAGCACCGTCAGCTTCTCGCGCGGCCTGTTCGGCAAGGCCCCCGATCCGGCCCATGTCGAAAAGGTGCTGAAACAATTGTCGCTCTGGGACAAAAAGCACAGCGCCATCATGCCGCTGTCGGGCGGCATGAAGCGGCGCGTGCTGATCGCCAAGGCGCTCGCGCATGAACCGCGCGTGCTGTTCCTCGATGAGCCGTCTGCGGGCGTCGACGTCGAGTTGCGCAGGGACATGTGGGCTGTGGTGTCGGACCTGAAGGCGCAAGGCGTCACGATCATCCTGACCACGCATTACATCGAGGAGGCCGAGGCCATCGCCGACCGGGTGGCGGTGATCAACAAGGGCGAGATCCTGCTGGTCGAGGACAAGGCGGCTCTCATGAAGCGCATGGGCCAGAAGCGCTTGCAGGTCGAGCTTGTCGAGCCGATCGACGCCGTGCCGGAGGCGCTTGCGAGGCATCGGCTGGAATTGGGGCCAGAGGGCCGCAGCGTGATCTACACCTATGACACCAAGGGCGAACGCACCGGCATCGTCACCCTGCTCGGTGACCTGCGCGCCGCCGGGTTGCAGATGACCGACCTGTCGACCGAGCAAAGCAGCCTGGAAGACATCTTCGTCGGGCTGGTCAAGGAGCGGACATGAACCTTCACGCCATCCGTGTGATCTTCGCCAAGGAAATGGCGCGCTTCTTCCGCACCATTGTCGAGTCGCTGATCTCGCCTGTCATCTCGACCTCGCTCTACTTCGTGGTGTTTGGCGCGGCCATCGGCAGCCGGATCGAGATGGTCGACGGCGTGGCCTATGGTGCCTTCATCGTGCCGGGCCTGATCATGCTGACCGTCATCACCCAGTCGGTGTCGAACGCCTCGTTCGCGATCAACTTCCCGAAATTCATCGGCACGATCTACGAACTGCTGTCAGCCCCGGTCGGCATGGCGGAGATCGTGATCGGCTATGTCGGGGCGGCTGCCGTCAAGTCGATCCTGATCGGGCTGGTGATCCTCGCCACGGCGTTCCTGTTCGTCCGCGTGCCCATCGCTCATCCCGTCGCCATGCTGGCGCTGCTGGCGCTCACCAGTTTCAGCTTCTCGCTGTTCGGCTTCATCATCGGCATCTGGGCCAAGGATTTCCAGCAATTGCAATTGATCCCGCTGCTGGTGCTGACGCCGCTGATCTTCCTGGGCGGCAGCTTCTACAGCATCGACATGCTGCCCGGCATCTGGCGCATGCTGGCGCTGTTCAACCCGGTGGTTTACCTGATGTCGGTGTTCCGCTGGTCGTTCTTTGACACGGCCGATGTGCCGGTCGCGGTCAGCCTTGCAGCCATCGCGCTCTTTGTCGCAGTCTGCCTGACGGCAGTGTGGTGGATCTTCCGCACCGGCTGGCGCATCCGGCAGTGACGGTAGATGTAGATGTTCACGCCATCGCCAGAGGTCAACAGGTAGTTTTATAAAGGATTGTAATCGCTCGACTCGCCTCATTCTGAACCAAGACAATACAGAAGCTCACTTTTTCTCATTTCGTCGATGAAATGACATCCTTTCGCGATGTCGCTCCCAGCGCTTTGAGAATTGCGGCCACGTGAAGTTTCGCCGTGCCCGGTGTAATGCCGAGGCGGGCGGCGATCATCTTGTTGGACAGTCCCAGTGACATGAGGCGCAGGACTTCGCCCTGCCGGGCTGTGAGGGAGGCGATGCCCGCGTCGGAGTGGCGGTTCGAGGCTGGACTGACAGCATAAACGTCGGCTGAAGACCCTCCGTTTGGCGCGAACGGGCGCAGCACGTCCTCCAATACGGCTTTGCATTTTTGTATTTCCCGATGCAGCGCGGGTCCGAGCCGCCGTTCGGAATCGAATGTCGCCAGCAATGCCGTCAGTTCACCGAGCGTTGGCCCGAGACGTTCGGCAATATCAGTCACCACCCGCGTGATCGTGGCCTGCGCCCGCTCGGCGTCGTCCTTGGCGATCCGAAGCGCGGATTCCGCTTCGATCTCGTTCGTGACGTCAATGACGATACCGTCCCAGACCACGCTCCCATCCTTGCGTCGCACCGGCCGCGCGATGCCGCGTGCCCAATGGATGCGACCATCGATGCCGACCACACGGACGCGGTGATCAAGTTCGCTGAGCATGGCGGCGCTGAGTTCAAGATCTGAGAGAAACCGGTCCCTGTCGTCGGCATGGATCCAGTCGAACCGGATCTCGCGCTCGCTCAGCAGCCTCTCGTTGTCGATGCCGAAGTGCCGGAACAGGCCAGTGGAGAGAAACTCGAAGTGATAGCTGCCATCAGGCCGGCGCACCCTCCGATAGACGTTCCCTGGCACGTTCTCGATCAGGGTGGAAAGGCTGGGAGTGCCCGTCGCAAGCGTCATGTCATTACCCTCAATGATGGCATATGCCTCTTGACGCTTCCACATATGCCTTTAGCGTAAATGATCGCAAGTGTGAACAAGGCGACAAATGGAATTCGGCCCATGCAGAAGCTGATCATCGAAGCCCGTGTGAACGAGTTCATGCTGCGCCAGCAGGGCAACCCGAACGTGCCGTATCTCCCAGCGGAAATCGCCCGGGACGCAGTGTCCTGCCGCGAGGCAGGCGCATCGATCCTGCACTTTCACGCTCGCAAGGCCGACGGCACTCCCGAACACGATCCCGCAAGTTATGCCGACACTGTCCGGCGCATCCGGGAGGCAAGCGACATCCTGGTTCACCCAACGCTGGGCTACGTGACGTTGGATGACAGCGCGGAACGGCGCCTGGAGCATATCCTCGACATGGCGAAAGACCCGGCTACCGGCCCGCATTTCGCGCCGATGGACATGGGGTCTGTCAACGTCGATCAGTACAACGAGCAGGCGCGCCGGTTCGAGACGACCAACCTGATCTACAAGAACTCGACCGCGACGCTCACCTACTTCGGCGAAAACCTCCGCAAGGCGGGATTGAAGCCGTATCTCGTCTCGTGGAATATCGGCTTCACGCGCTATGTCGATGCCTTCATGACCATGGGGCTGATCGATAGCCCGGCTTTCCTGTGTTTCTGCCTCACAGACAACACCTGGCTCGGAGGCCATCCCGGAACGCTGAAAGGTTTGCAGGCGCATCTGGACTTCCTGCCCGAGAAACATCGCATCGAGTGGACTGTCGTGAATTTCGGCGGGAACTTGTTCTCGCTCGCCGGCGCAATCATTGCGCAGGGCGGGCATATCTCGATCGGACTTGGCGACTATACCTATCCCGAACTCGGGCAGCCGACCAACGCCGACCTCGTCGGTCGCATCGCGCAGATGGCGCGCGAATTAGGGCGTGAGATCGCAACGCCGGATGAGGCCAAAACCATCCTTGGCATGAGCGCGACACCAGCAAATGCACAGCATCAAGCTGCGTGACAAACATCAAAAGGGAGGACCTGACATCATGACGACGCGTCGCATATTCCTAAAAACCGGCTCTGCTGTGCTGACCGGGGCTATAGCCGCTCCTTTTGTGATCACGCCGTCACGCGCCCAGAGTTTCTCCCTGCGGATGCAAGGGTTTCTCGCCGCGGCATCACCGACGCACAGGGCGTTCGAGAAATGGGCCAGCGACATCAAGGAGAAATCTGGCGGCAGGCTGACGATCCAGGCCCTGCCTGCCGGTGGCGCGGTGGCCCCGGGCGAAACCATCAACGCCATCGCGGCCGGGATTCTGGACGGACATTATTCGTCGTCCTCCTTCTTTGCCGCGCGCGACGCCGGTTTCACGGTGTTCGGCGATACGGGCGCTTCCTATGACACTGTCGAGCAGCGCGACCGATGGTTTACCGAAGGCGGCGGCGAGGACCTCGGACGGGAGCTTTATGCAGCATCGGGGCTTGTCTATGTCGCCAACGTGTTCTGGCCGTCCGAACACATCCCGGCGCGCAAGGCTTTGCGCAGCGTTGCCGACCTCAAGGGACTCAAGATTCGCGTCCCGCCAGGGTTCGTTGCCGAGTACTTCGGCAAGGCTGGAGCCGCTGTGGTCAATCTTCCGGGCGGCGAGGTTTTCAATGCGCTGCAATCGGGTGTGATCGATGCAGCCGACTGGGCCAGTCCCGGCCAGAACTATGAAGTCGGCCTCTACAAGGCCGGCAAGTTCTCGGTTTATGCCGCGCATTCGATGCCTGGAACCGAAATCGGCTTCAACAAGGCCAAGTGGGACGCGCTGCCCGCGGAACTGAAGCAGCTGATCCTCGCCGAGACCCGCGCCATGAGCGCCGCGCTCAAAGTCCAGATCAAGGCTGATGATGATGCCGCGCTCGCCAAGATGAGGTCCGAGGGTGTCGAGATCATCACATGGCCCAAGGAAGAACTGGCGAAGCTGCGTGCCTTTACCAGCGAGGTGCAGGACACGCTTGCCGCCCGCAGTCCCGTGGCAAGGAAGATCATCGATAGCCATCGGGCCTTCCAGAAGACGATCGGCTAGCGAAAGGAGCGAGGGCGGACGTTCATCCAAATGGATGTTCGCTCTCCAGTCATCATGGACCAGTTCGAAGCGCTTCTCGCATCATCGACCGCCC
>JAYWHQ010000482.1:0-2437 GCA_043777655.1 Allobosea sp.
GTTCGTCAAGATCAAGCTCGCCAACCCATCCGAGCTCGACGGCATGATGTCGGAAGCCGAATACGGCGCCTTCCTGAAATCGATCAGCTGATCCAGCCGAAAGAGCGCCGCCATGCATCGTCCCGTTACGCTTGCAATCCTTGCACTCGCTTGTTTTGCCGCCGCGATGGGCGGCATCGCCTTAGCAAATCCGACGCCTTATGCGGGCCAGGAAACGCGCGAGATCAAGAGCCTGACTGCCAGCGAAATGGCAGACCTGAAAGCCGGGCGCGGCATGGGATTGGCAAAATCGGCTGAACTCAACGGCTTTCCCGGCCCGATGCATGTGCTGGAACTGGCGGACAAGCTTGCTCTGACCGATGCCCAGCGAGCGCAGGTGCAGGCAAGTTTCGAGCGCATGCGCGACGCGGCGCAAGCCAAGGGCGAACAATTGCTCGAGGCAGAGCGCCTGCTCGACCGTCGTTTCGCACACCAGCATATCGACGCCATTGTGCTGGCCGAGCTGACGGCAAGGATCGGCGCGCTGCAGGGAGACCTGCGCCGGGTTCATCTTGCCGCCCATCTCGACATGAAGGCTGTCCTGACTGCCGAACAGACCGCGCTCTATATCGCAGCGCGTGGCTATGCATCGGCTGATGGCATCACGGCACCCCACACCCACAAGCACTGACCTCAAACCTCAAGAGCTTTCCCATGCGCTACCTGCCCTTATCTGATACCGACCGTGGCGAGATGCTCGCGAAAATCGGCGTGTCAAACGTCGATGAGTTGTTTTCTGACGTGCCTGCCGACCAGCTGCTGACAGCACCGCTCGATCTGCCTTCCGCCAAGAGCGAACTTGCCGTCGAGCGCATTCTGGGTGGGCTGGCCGCGCGCAATCTGCCGGCCTCCAGCGTGCCCTTTTTCATTGGGGCGGGAGCCTACAAACACCATGTGCCGGCGACTGTCGATCACCTGATCCAGCGCTCGGAGTTTCTCACCAGCTACACGCCCTACCAGCCGGAAATCGCGCAGGGCACGCTGCAATATCTGTTCGAGTTCCAGACGCAGGTGGCAGCCCTCACGGGCATGGATGTGGCCAATGCCTCGATGTATGACGGCTCGACCGGCACAGGCGAAGCCGTGCTGATGGCGCACCGCGTCACCAAACGCCGCAAGGCGATCCTGTCCGGCGGTCTGCACCCGCAATATGCCGATGTCGTGCGCACGCTGTCGCACATGGCGAGCGATCAGGTTCTGACCATGAAAGCGGATGTCTCGGGCACCGAGGACATTCTGGCAAAGATCGACAACGAGACATCCTGCGTTGTCGTGCAGTCGCCCGATTTCTTCGGCAACCTGCGCGATCTCGCGCCCATCGCCGAGAAGTGCCACGCGCATGGCGCTCTCCTCATCGCGGTTGTCACCGAGGTGATCTCGCTGGGCGCCATCACGCCGCCCGGCCACATGGGCGCCGATATCGTCGTGGGCGAAGGCCAGTCCATCGGCAATGCGCTGAACTTTGGCGGCCCCTATGTCGGGCTCTTTGCCGCCAAGGCCAAATATACCCGCCAGATGCCCGGCCGCCTGTGCGGCGAGACGGTGGATGCCGATGGCAAGCGCGGCTTCGTGCTGACATTGTCCACCCGCGAGCAGCACATCCGTCGCGACAAGGCGACCTCGAACATCTGCACCAATTCGGGCCTGTGTTGCCTCGCCTTCACCATCCACATGACGCTGCTGGGCCAGACTGGCCTGACGCGTCTGGCGAACGTGAACCATGCCAATGCCGTGAAGCTGGCAACGCTGATGGCGTCGGTTCCGGGCGCGAAGGTGATGAACGAGACCTTCTTCAACGAGTTCACCGTGAAGCTTTCCAAGCCTGCCGCCGAAGTGGTCGAGAAGCTGGCCGCCAAGGGCATTCTGGCAGGCGTGCCCGTCTCGCGCCTGATGCCTGATGCGGGCCTCGATGACCTGCTCGTGATCGCCAACACCGAAATCAACACCGACGAGGACCGCGCCGCATTGCTGGCGGGTCTGAAGTCTGTCCTGTGATCTGAAGGAAACGCCAACATGCTGAACCGTCAGGGACGTCCCACCTCAACTGGCACCTCATCCGAGGCCGGCCACGCCACCTTCACCGGCAACCGCGCCCTCATGCAGGAAGAACCCTTGCTCTTCGAGAGCGGCCGCTATGATGTGACAGGCGTCGACATTGAAGAGCCCGCGCCCTTCAGGAGCCGCCTTGGCCAACATGCCCGCAAGGGCGAGATCGGCCTGCCCGGCCTGTCAGAGCCCGAGACGATGCGTCACTTCGTGCGCCTCAGCCAGAAGAACTACGGCATCGACACAGGCCTCTTCCCGCTCGGCTCCTGCACGATGAAGCACAATGCGCGGCTGAACGAGAAGATGGCCCGCCTGCCCGGCTTCTCCGACATTCACCCGCTGCAGCCGGTCT
>JAYWHQ010000483.1:0-2426 GCA_043777655.1 Allobosea sp.
ACCGATGCGACATCTGCCTTCGTCGGCCAGACCGAAGGTGCGGTTGCCCGCACGACAGCCACCACGAACACGACCCGCCAGAGCTTGGCCAAGCAGTTCGACGAATTGCGCACCCAGATCGATCAGCTGGCCAAGGATTCCGGCTTCAACGGCCTGAACCTGCTGAATGGCGACAGCATCAAGCTGCAGTATAACGAGAGCAACACCTCGTCGCAGACCGTGAAGGGTGTGAGCTTCGACTCGACAGGTCTCGGCATTGCCGCGTCCACCAACTCGCTGCAGTCCGACAGCTCGATCAATGCCGGCCTGGCCAATCTCGAAAAGGCCGTCACTTCACTGCGCTCGCAGGCTTCCGCCTTCGGCTCCAACCTCGCCGTCGCGCAGAACCGTCAGGACTTCACCAAAGGCCTGATCGATACGCTGCAGACCGGTGCAGACAACCTTGTTCTGGCTGATGCCAATGAAGAAGGCGCGAAGCTTCTCTCGCTCAACACGCGCTCGCAGCTCGGCAACACCGCATTGTCGCTCGCCTCGCAGGCCGAGCAGGGGGTGCTGCGGTTGTTCTGATCCGCAACCCACAAGAATATCCGGGCGTGCGTCCGCCCCTTCTCACGTCCGGATACACGACGGCGGCCCTGTCCCAGCGGGGTCGCCGTTTTCATTATCTCGTAATGATAGAGAACAAGAGATTAACGCAACCTATGCGCGTTTACCGTTCATTAGGGTTAACAGATCATTGTCGTCCCATGGCGCGGAAAGGATTCCGGGCCGCCCAGGATGGGATCGACCGCTATGTCCGATATCGTGCTTTCATCTGGCATCAGGAACAACCTGCTCTCCTTGCAGAACTCCGCAGGTTTGCTTGACCGCACCCAGAACCGGCTTTCAACCGGGCGCAAGGTGAACACCGCGCTCGATGACCCGCTCAACTATTTCCAGTCCACCGCGCTCTCGACGCGCTCCACCGATCTCGGGCGCCTGCTCGATGGCATCGGCCAGGGCATCAAGACGCTGGAGACCGCCGACAACGCCATCCGCGCCATGACGCGTCTCGTCGAGACGGCGCAGGCCGGTGCACGCACCTCGCTGCAATCAGCCTCGACCAATGCCAAGATCGGCTCGGGCATGGATCTGGCGTCGCGTACTGCCATCGATTATGTGGCGCAGCCCAACCTTGTCGGCCCCAACGGCAAGTTCCAGGCCGGTGACACCTTCACGATTTCGGGCACGGACAATCTTGCCGTCGCTTTCACCTTCAACGTCGCGCTGCCGGCGGCGCCTTATACCGGCGCGCAGTTTGCTGCCGCCATCAACGCCTCGGCGCCGGGGTTGGCTGGCACCGTCAATGCGCAGATCGATTCAGCCGGTCGCCTCATCATCGACAACGTCAAAGGCGGCACACTTCAGGTGGCGCTGTCCACTGATGCGGCCACCCCCAACACCCTGAACGACCTGTTTGGCACTTATGAGCCGCCACTGGCGACCTCGACACCGACAAACACCGGCGTCATCGTCACCACGCTGAACGTCACACGCGCGAGCTTCGCCAACCAGTATAACGAGCTGCTGGCCCAGATCACCAACCTCGCCAAGGATGCGAGCTATAACGGCACCAACCTGCTCTATGGCAAGTCGCTGGACATGATCTTCAACGAGGAGGCCACGACCAAGCTGATCGTGCGCGGCGTGGTGTTCGATTCAGCCGGCCTGGGACTGGCGACCACCGATACGGCCTACAAATTCCAGTCCGATGTCGAGATCAATGCTGCCATCACGAAACTGTCCTCGTCGCTGAAATCGCTTCGCGCGCAGGCTTCCACCTTCGGTGCCAACATGACGGTGGCGCAGACGCGGCAGGATTTCACCAAGGAATCTGTGAAGACGCTGCAGATTGGCGCCGACATCCTGCGGGCTGCCGATCTGAATGAGGAAGGCGCCAATCTTCTGGCGCTGCAGACGCGCCAGCAGCTTTCCGTGCAGGCGCTTTCGCTGGCCTCCCAGTCCGATCAGGCCGTGCTCAGGCTCTTCAACTAAGGCTGACAAGCCGAAAACCCGACAGGACAGGAGGTCCGCCATGGCGCTCAAGGTCGAACTCAAGCCGAATGAGCGGATCATTGTCGGCACCGTCGTGATCCGTGCCGATGACCAGCGCACGCGCCTCTTCATCGAAGGCGAAGCGCCGATCTTGCGCGAGAAGGACATCCTCACCGTCACCACGGCGGATTCGCCGGCCAAACGCATCTATCTTGCGGTGCAGCTGATGTATCTGGCTCAGGACATCACCCCGCACCATCAGGTCTATTTCGATCTTGTGCGGCAGTTCCTCGAAGCGGCGCCCAGCGCCGCATCAATTGTGAACGAGATCAATAACCGCATCTTAAGCGCTGACCTCTACAAAGCCCTCAAGGCCTCCAAAAGGCTGATCG
>JAYWHQ010000484.1:0-2419 GCA_043777655.1 Allobosea sp.
CGCTCGATGTTCTCGAGGCTGTTGGCATAGGAGAGACGGATATAGCCCTCGCCATGGATGCCGAAATCCGGCCCGCCGATGGTGGCCACACCCGTTTCGTCCAGCAGGGCAGAGGCCAGCGCCTTGGCCTTCCAGCCGGTCCGGCCGACATTCGGGAAAGCGTAGAACGCGCCCTTGGGCGTGGCGCAGGAGATGCCGGGCAGGGCGTTCAAGCCAGCCACCACGGCCTTGCGGCGGCGGTCAAACTCGGCGCCCATCATGGCGACAGCATCCTGCGGGCCGGTGAGCGCGGCGAGCCCCGCCCATTGCGCGCTGGCGTTGACGCAGGAATGGGAATTGACCGCGAGCTTGCGGGCATTGTCGTAAAGCTTTGTCGGCCAGACAGACCAGCCCATGCGCCAGCCGGTCATCGCGTAGGTCTTGGACCAGCCATTGAGTAGGATCAGCCGGTCGCGAATTTCGGGGTAGCTCAGCAGGCAGACATGTTCCTCGCCGTCATAGAGCATCTGGTCATAGATCTCGTCCGACATGATCGCGACATCGGGAAAGCGGGCGAGGCCTGCCACCAGCTTGTCGACCTCGGCTTTTGGCGTGACGCCCCCGGTCGGATTGGCAGGCGAGTTGATGATGAGCAGGCGTGTCTTCGGCGTGATGAGCGCCAGAGTTTCCTCCGCCGAAAAGGCAAACCCGTTCTCCTCGCGGATCGGCACCGGGATGGGCGTCGCGCCGGTGAACTCGATCATCGAGCGATAGATCGGGAAACCCGGATCGGGATAGAGGATTTCGGCACCTGGCTCGCCGAACATCAGGATGGCCATGAACATGGTGACCTTGCCGCCGGGCACGATCATCACATTGTCTGGCGAGACCTCGACCTTGAAACGGCGGTGCAGATCAGCAGCGACAGCCTCGCGCAAGGGGCTGATGCCGGTCGCAGGTGTGTAGCCATGATGGCCATCGCGCAGGGCCTTGATGGCGGCCTCGACGATGTGTGGCGGAGTGGGGAAGTCAGGCTGGCCGATGCCCAGATTGATGATGTCGCGGCCTTGTGCTGCCAATGCGGTGGCGCGCGCCAGAACTGCAAAGGCGTTCTCCTCGCCAATGCGGGAGAAAGCGGGCGCGACATGCAGCATGGTGATGACCTTCTGGCGTTTGTGACAGGCAAGAGCTGTTGCTTTGCACTGTGATTTAGAGTGACCTGTGCACGGAAATCAAATCGATTGAAATGCAGCCGACGCATGCCGATGACCGACGCATGACGGGGCTCGAGGGGAGCGAGACATGACGAAGGTTCCGGCCAAGGCCAGCATCAAGACCAAAACAAAAATTCCCGCACAGCCGAAATCGGCTCTGCCAGCCAAGGCCAAGGTCTCCGCCAGGCGCCGCATGAAGCCAGAACAGCTGCGCTCGAAGGCCTGGTTCGACAACCCCGCCAATGCCGACATGACCGCGCTTTATCTCGAGCGCACGATGAATTTCGGCCTTGGCCTGCAGGAGCTGCAATCGGGCCGCCCCATCATCGGCATCGCGCAGACGGGCTCTGACATCGCGCCCTGCAACCGGCATCACCTCGTGCTGGCCGAGCGCACGCGCGAAGGCATCCGCGATGCGGGCGGCATCGCTTTCGAATTCCCGATCCACCCGATCCAGGAAACCTGCAAGCGCCCGACGGCCAGCCTTGACCGCAATCTGCAGTATCTCAGCCTCGTCGAGGTGCTCTATGGCTATCCGCTGGACGGCGTTGTGCTGACCACGGGCTGCGACAAGACCACGCCGGCCCAGATCATGGCGGCCGCCACCGTCGATATTCCCGCCATCGCGCTGTCGGGCGGGCCAATGCTGAATGGCTGGCACAAGGGGGAGCGCACGGGCTCTGGCACCATAGTGTGGAAAGCGCGCCAGATGATGGCGGCGGGCGAGATCGACTATCAGCAGTTTCTCAAGCTGGTGGGCTCATCTGCGCCATCGGCTGGCCATTGCAACACGATGGGCACGGCCTCCACCATGAACTCGCTGGCGGAAGCCATGGGCATGTCACTGCCGGGTTGTGCCGCAATCCCCGCGCCCTATCGCGACCGGCAGGAGATGGCCTATCTCACCGGGCGCCGCATCGTCGAGATGGTCTGGGAGGACCTGAAGCCGTCTGACATCCTGACGCGCGAGGCGTTCGAGAACACCATCGTCATTAACTCCGCGATTGGCGGCTCCACCAATGCGCCGGTGCATGTCAACGCGATTGCCCGGCATATCGGCGTCGCGCTCGACAATGATGACTGGGAGAAGCACGGCTACGACGTGCCGCTGATCGTCAACATGCAGCCAGCAGGGGAATATCTCGGCGAGGAATATTATCGCGCGGGCGGTGTGCCTGCGGTCGTGGCCGAGCTGATCGCCAAGGGCAAGATCAAGCCCGCGATGA
>JAYWHQ010000485.1:0-8136 GCA_043777655.1 Allobosea sp.
AGCTTGCCGACGAAGCCGATGGAGCGGAAGGCGATGGCGAGCGTGCCTGCCAGCGCGCCAGGGCCAAAGATGGCGACGAAGAGCAGCGCCCAGATCAGCGAATTGACGGAGCGCGACGACACCAGGATGAGGTTGGCGAACTGGTTCAGCAGGATTGATCGCGTGATATTGCGCGCTGCCAGCAGTGCTACTGGCGCTGCCAGCACGAGCGCAATCAACGTACCGAGCGTTGCGGTGTGCAGCGTCTCGACAAGGCCCGTGAGCACGGTCGGCCCGAACCGCCAGTCGAATGGCCACATGCGCTGGAACAGGTCCGCAGTCTGCGCGGGCGCGTCGTAGAGGAATTCGGGGATTACCTCGATGGTGCGCAGCGACCAGACAATTGCGAGGGCGCTGACGAGATAGACCGCGTAGCGCCCGAGGCGTTCCGCCGGTGTGAAACGGTGCCATTGCCGGTCAACAGATGCGGCGATCACTGGAACACCTTCCGGATCCAGCCCGAGACCACTTCGAACAGCATGATGATGGCGATGATGACCAGGAGAATGGTCAACACCACATCATAATCGAAACGCTGATAGGCGGTGAACAGAGTGGCTCCGATGCCGCCACCGCCGACGATGCCGACCATGGTGGAATTACGCAGGTTGGAGTCGAGCTGGTAAATCACGAAGCCGACGAAACGGGCCATAACCTGTGGCAGAACGCCCATGACCAGCACGCTGAGGAAGCCAGCGCCGGTGGCGCGGATGGCCTCGACCTGTTTCATAGAGATTTCCTCGATGGCTTCGGCGAACAGCTTGCCCACGAACCCCATCGAAGCAACCACTAAGGCCAGCGACCCGGCAAGCGCGCCAAAGCCGACCGCCTTGACGAAGAGGATAGCGACGATCACCGGATGGAACGTCCGCAACAGCGCAATCAGCGCCCGTGCCGCCCATGAAGCCCAAGCGGGGGTCAGGTTCCGCGCCGCAATCAGCCCCAGTGGCAACGCCAAAAGAACGCCGAAGGCGGTCGCCAGAATGGCGATCTGGAGACTTTCCAGCATGCCCTCGGTGATCAGTTGCAGCTTCTGCGCCTGCAGGTTCGGCGGCCACATCCGATCCAGGAACCTGGCCCCCTGGTCGAGCCCGATGATGAAACGCGCCCAGCTGATCTGCAGGATGCCAGCCGCGTAAACCACATACAGCACCAGCCCGAGCCAGAGCGCGCGCGCGGTCCAGTTCGCCGGAAAGGCGTCGCGCAAGGTGCGGGAAGGGTGGGCGGCACTCGCCGTCATCGGTCCGCTCATCCCTCGAGCCACCCCTTGCCGCCATAGATCTCGATCAGATGACGGTCCTCCAACGCCAGGGGTGTGCCGTCAAATACGATCTCTCCCTTCGACATGCCGATGATTCGGTCGGCAAAACGCTTTGCGAGTTCGACATTGTGGATGTTGACGACCACAGGAATGCCGCGCTCGGCGGCGAGCTTTTGCAAGATCTCCATGATTTCCACGGAGGTCTTGGGGTCCAGCGAGGATGTCGGCTCATCTGCGAGGATGAGGTCGGGATTCTGCATGATGGCGCGACAGATGCCGACGCGCTGGCGCTGGCCGCCGGAGAGCGCATCTGCTCGCCGCGTCGCCATCTCGCCGAGCCCGACCGCGTCAAGAAGGTCGAAGGCCTGCGCGGTGTCTTCGGCGCTGAAGCGGCGCAGCAGCGCTTTCCACCACGGCATGTATCCAAGTCGCCCGCAAAGCAGGTTCTCGATCACGGAGAGCCGCTCGACGAGATTGTATTCCTGGAAGACCATACCGATGGCTCTTCGCGCGGCGCGCAACTCGGCGCCCTTCAGCGCGGCGAGGTCGCGGCCCATGAACAGGATTTGGCCAGATGTCGGATCGACCAGCCGGTTGATGCAGCGTATCAGCGTCGACTTGCCGGTGCCGGAGGGGCCGATGATCGCGGTCAGTCCCTGCCCGGCGATCGTCACCGAGACGTCGCGCAACACAGGTTGTCCGGCTCGGTATTCCTTCCGGAGGTTCCTGATGACGACGTCGTACCGCGCTGGCCCACCCGTCGCGGCGGCGCCGAGGGCGCGCGGGGCGAGCGCCGCAGCTGTGTTCATGGCTTGGGCGCGGCAGGCGCTGCAGGTGCGGCGGCAGGTTGCGCCGCACGGCGCGCCGCAGCTTCAGCCTCGCGCTTGGCCTCCGCCTCATACGCCGCACGGTTGTAGGGCGTGTTGGTTTTCTCGGCGACCTCGCGGACGGGCGCCCAGTCCTTTTGATAGGTGATGGGGAGGAAGCGGTCGTCGCCGTTGAACTCCTTGATCATCTCGGCCGGAAACTTGAAATCATAGAAGCACTGTTTGACCCGGGCGGCCAAAGCAGGCGCCAGATCATGGGCATGTGCGAAGGACGAGGTGGGAAAGACTGAGCTCTTGTAGATCACGCGGAAGTTGTCGCCTTTGATTGTGCCTCGGCTGCTCATGCGCTCGAACACGTCGGAGGCCACCGCCCCCATGTCATAGTCGCCGGTGTTGACGCCGAGCACCGAACGGTCGTGCCCGCCGGACATGATGGGCTGATAGTCCGTCATGGGCGTCAGGCCTTCCGCAGGAAACAGCGCACGTGGCGCAAGATTTCCAGAGTTGGATGACGGTGACGTATGTGCCACCTTCTTGCCCTTAAGGTCAGCCAGCTTCTGGAAGGCTGAGTCCGCCTTGACGATGGCAAGCAGGTTGTAACCACGCACACCCGCAGACGAGCCTTTCGCGGCAAATGGCACGGCTCCGGCAATGTTCACTGCAAAGCCCGTCGGGCCTGTCGAGTAACCCGCAACATGCAGGCGGCCAGACCGCATGGCTTCGATCTGAGCTGAATTGGATTGCACCGGGAAATACACCCAGCGCTTGCCCGTACAGGTGCCCATGAACTCCATGAGCGGCTTGAAGATATTCGAGTAGACCGCAGGGTCTTCAACCGGCGTGTAGGCGAAGATCATGGTTGAAGGGTTACGCTGCCGGTTGGCCACCGGAACATCCGCCACAAGGTCGTTGTTTGCGTCACAGTAAAGCGTGTCGAGCTGGCCGCGGTTCGGGCAAACATCCTGTGCCGCCGCCGGAGTTGCTGCAAGCAGCGCGAGCGCGATAACAGCATGCGCGGGTGCAGCAGAGCACGCGTTGTTAACCGACATTCTTATCTCTCCCTCAAGCGCCGCCATTCTGATCCGCGCGCGCCATTTATGACATTTTCATGACAGCTAACACGCGCATTCAAAAATTTGCAAGCTACTCAGAAAAACGGCCTCAATTCCTCGTGGTTCTGCCAATTTTGCTTCTAATACAAACACGTCAATTGACAGGTTAACTTCGCTGGCTAATCATATGCTGATGTATCCAACGGGACTTTTCGCGCTTCTGGGCGCCGTGGCGCTGCTGCTCTGGTCGACCCGGCTGGTCAAGACCGGGGTGGTGCGGGCGTTTGGCGACGACATGCGCGCCGTGCTGGCCCATGCTGCGGCCAATCGCCTGCGCGCCGCTGGGCTGGGGTTTGTGATCGCGCTGGCATTGCAGAGCGCGACGGCCACAGTGCTGCTGCTGACATCGCTGGCCAGCCGGGGATTCGTGGAGCTCGCCCCAGCGCTGGCCGTCGTGCTGGGCGCCGATCTGGGCTCAAGCCTGGTGGTGCAGGTGCTGTCTTTCGATCTGAAGGCGCTGGTGCCTGTCCTGCTTGTGGTCGGCGTCGCAGCCTTCATGTTCTCAGGCTCAGCCAAGGTCCGCCAGCTTGGGCGTATTGGCATTGGGCTCAGCCTCATCATCTTGTCGCTGGGCATGATCGTGGCTGCGACAGCGGACTGGCGCGGCGGCGGTACCCTGGCTTTCGTGCTGTCGCGTCTCAATGACGAGGCAATCATGGCGATGCTGATCGCCGCTGGGCTGACGTGGCTCATGCATTCCAGCGTGGCCTTCGTGTTGCTCGTGCTGGCGCTCTCGGCTTCTGGCGTTGTAGCCTTGCCACTCGGGCTCACGTTGATCCTGGGCGCCAATCTTGGTTCTGGGCTTGTCGCTCTTGCGCTTGTCTGGAACGAGTCAGCCGCGTCACGTCGGATTGCCCTGGGCAACCTTGCTTTCCGTCTCTTCGGCGTTGTGCTGGCGCTGGCAAGCATGCCGTTCTGGCAACCGCTTCTGGCGGCTCTTGCATGGCCGAACGCACAACTTCTGGCGCTGGCGCATGTCGGGTTCAATGCGACACTTGTTTTGCTTTTCCTGCCCTTTGTCGGATTGGCAGCCTCATGGCTGACGAAAAACGTGGTCATCGCCGATGCTGGACGGGCCAAGACCACCATTCGGCACCTCGATGATGGACTTTTGACCACTCCGCAGCTGGCGCTGGGCGCCGCCTCGCGCGAGGTGTTGCGGCTGGCTGAACGCGTCGAGACGATGCTCGGCGAAACCATGCTGACCTTCAGCGAATCCGACGGTGTCAGGCTGTCAGAAATCCGCAAGCTCGACGACGAAGTCGATGATTTTCAGGATGCCATCAAGCTTTACCTGACCCGTCTCACGCGCCAGCCATTGCCTGAAGCGGATGCCAGACGGGCTTTTGATCTGATCCTGTTCACCACCAATCTCGAGCATGTCGGCGACATTATCGACAAGAGCCTGCTGGAGCTGGCGGCCAAGCGCCAGCGCAACGGCGTCTCGTTCTCGCCAGAGGGCTGGCGCGAGCTGAATGATTTCCACGCTCGCGTTGTCAAGCAGCTCAAGCTCGCCATCACCGTTTTTATGACCAATGATCCGGAGATCGCCCGCGAGCTGATGCGCGAGAAGGACCATATCCGTTCCGCTGAACGGGTGGCGATGGAAAGCCACCTGGCGCGGCTGCGGGAAGGTGCGGTTGCCTCCATCGAGACCAGCGCGCTGCATCTCGACATCCTGCGCGACCTCAAGCGCATCAATGCGCATCTCGTGGCGGTCGCTCATCCCATTCTCGAGGCTGCGGGTGAGCTGCGTGGCTCGCGCCTCACGACACCCTCAGCATGATGACCCGCACCCTGCCACGCGTTCCGCCCAATGTCGTATTCCGACGGGCGGGCAGGCTTGCCAAAAGCGCAGCGCTTTCTGAAAAGAGCGGACCAAGACAAAACCTGCAAGAAAAGAACTGAGGGAGAGACACCATGTTCGATCGTCGACTTGTTCTGGCCGCCATGGCCGCCTTGTCCGTTGCAACCGCTGGCAGCGCAGCATTCGCGCAGGTGCCATCTGGCAAGGTGACTGTCGTCACGTCCTTCTCGAAAGATGTGACTGATCCCTACAAGAAAGCCTTCGAGGCCGCCTTTCCGGGCACCACGCTGGAAGTGCAGAACCGCAACACCAATGCCGGCGTGCGCTTCGTGCAGGAGACCAAGGCGAACAACCAGGTCGACCTGTTCTGGGCGTCGGCCCCCGATGCCTTCGAGGTGCTGAAGCGCGGCAGCCTGCTGCAGGCGCACAAACCGGTCACGCCAGGCATTCCGGCCAAGCTTGGCCCCTACAACATCAATGACCCTGACGGCATGTTCTTCGGCTTTGCCGCCTCCGGCTATGGCATCATGTGGAATGAGCGCTACACCCGCGCCAACCGTCTGCCAGACCCGAAGGAGTGGGCCGATCTCGGCAAGGCCGTCTACCATGACCATGTCATGATCACGACGCCGTCGCGCTCGGGCACAACACACCTGACCGTCGAAACCATCCTGCAGGGTGAAGGCTGGGAGAAGGGCTGGGCGACGCTGAAGGCGATGTCCGGCAACATGCGCTCTGTTACGGATCGCTCTTTCGGCGTGCCTGATGCGGTCAACTCAGGCCAGGTCGGCCTGGGTGTCGTCATCGACTTCTTCGCCTTCTCGGCACGCGCCGCCAACTTTCCGGTCAAGTTTGTCTATCCGACCGTGTCGACCATCGTTCCGGCCAATGTCGGCATCATCGCGAATGCACCCAACCCGGTTGCCGCGCGCGCCTTCGTCGATTTCATCCTCTCGGATGCAGGCCAGGAGCTGCTGCTGCAGCCAGCCATCAGCCGCCTGCCGGTCAATCCGGCGATTTATGCGAAGGCGCCCGAGGGCTATCCCAACCCGTTCAAGGGCGCCATCGGTCTGCCGGGCTTCCAGTTCGATGTGAGCATCTCGGAGCGGCGCTATGCAGCGGTGGATGTGCTGTTCGACCAGCTCATCACCTTCAACCTCGAGCCGCTGAAGGCTGTGACCAAGGCCATGCACGAGGTCGAGACACGGCTGGCGAAGCGCGACAACCCTGCTGCGCGTGCGCTTCTGGCTGAGGCGCGCGCGCTGATCTCGACCATGCCAGTGACGGCCACGCAGGCCGCATCTGACGAGGTTCGCGCCTCCTTTCAGGGCTCGACGCCACAGGCCAAGGCGCCCCGCCAGGCCGAGCTTGAGCAGCAATGGTCCAGCTTCGCCAAGGAGAAATATGCCGCTGCCGCGACCAAGGTGGCTGAGGCCGCGAAGCTCGCGCCTTGAGTCCTCATCGTCTTTGCGAGCAAAGCGAAGCAATCCAGCTGGCAATGACCGGAAATCTGCGCGCTAATCTTGTCGAAGGAGGAGTTTCACGAATGTGCAAACGTGATGTCATTCGTCGACAAGGGTTGGGTGCGGATAATGTGGCGTCAAGGTTGGATTGCTTCGCTGCGCTCGCAATGATGGCCAGAGGATCACAACAATGACCGCCATCCACGCCGCTCCAAGCATCCCGCGAAAGCAGGCCATCCCGCTCAGCCAATATCTCGTGGCCGGTGGCGTGGCGTTGTTCCTGCTGCTCTTTCTTGTCATTCCGGTGGTGACGGTCATCATCGTCGCCTTTGTCGATCCGCAATCTGGCAGGTTCACGCTGGTCAATTTCGCGGATTTCGTCCGCAATGACCTGTTCATGCGCTCGTTCTGGAACTCGGTTTATGTGTCCGCGATGGCGGTGGCATGGGGCACGGTGTTTGCGCTGCCGCTGGCCTACATCACCTCGCGCTTTCAGGTTCGCGGCGCCGTGCTGATCCAGACACTGGGCGTCATTCCCCTCATCATGCCGCCGTTTGCCGGGGCTGTCGCCATGCAGCTGCTGTTCGGCCGCAACGGCTCGGTCAACCTGCTGCTGGGCGACTGGTTCGACATCAACATCCCCTTCATGGAAGGGCTGAACGGCGTCATCCTGCTGCAGGCCATCCATTATTTTCCTTTCATCCTTCTGAATGTCTCGGCCTCGCTCGCCAATATCGACCGGGCGATGGAGGAGAGTGCGCAGAACCTCGGCTCCTCTGGTTTCAGGCTGTTCAGCAAAATTGTCTTCCCGCTGGCCATGCCGGGCTATGTGGCTGGCGCCAGCCTTGTTTTCATCAAGGTGTTCGATGATCTGGCGACGCCGCTGCTGCTCAACGTCAAGGACATGCTGGCCCCGCAGGCCTATCTCCGCATCACCTCGATTGGCCTCAGCGACCCCATGGGCTATGTCATTTCGGTGGTCTTGATTGTCGTCTCGATGATTGCCATGTGGATTGCCACGATGGCCACACGCGGGCGCGATTATGCCACGGTGCAGCGCGGCGGCGGCGGGCTGGCCAAGCGCGAGATGAAAGGGACCGACAAGGTCATTGCCTATGGCGTGGTCTTCCTCATCTTGGCCCTGACGCTGGCACCCCATGTCGGGCTGATCCTGCTGTCGCTTGCGACCGTCTGGTCCTTCTCGCCTGTGCCTGATGGCTACACGGTCGCGCATTACGGCAAGGTCTTTGCCGAGAGCCCGCAATTCATCTGGAACACGTTGCTCTATGCAACGCTGGCAGGCGTGATCTCGGTCATCATCGGCTCGGCGATTGCCTGGCTGGTGCAGCGCACGCGCATTCCCGGCAGGCAGCTGCTGGACTATCTCGCGATGGGCGCGCTGGCCGTGCCCGGCGTCGTCATCGGCATCGGTTATTTGCGCACCTATTATGGCGTGACCCTGCCATCGGGACAGTCACTCGCCACCTTCTGGTTCATGATCGTCATCGCGCTGGCAGTCAGGCGCCTGCCCTATGCGCTGCGCGCCTGCACGGCTGGCCTGCAGCAGGTCTCGCCGCAGCTGGAGGAGGCCGCAGAAAACCTTGGTGCCACCAAGGCCCGCACGATC
>JAYWHQ010000486.1:0-8135 GCA_043777655.1 Allobosea sp.
CATCGCCAATCCCAATTGCTCGACAGCGCAGCTCGTCGTGGCCTTGAAGCCGCTGCATGACCGTTTCGGCATCAAGCGTGTGGTGGTCTCGACCTACCAGTCAGTTTCTGGCGCGGGCAAGGAAGGGCTGGACGAGCTCTTCAACCAGACGCGCGCCGTCTTCACTTCAGGTGAAGTCACCACCAAGAAGTTCACCAAGCGTATCGCCTTCAACGTGATCCCGCATATCGATGTCTTCATGGAAGACGGGTTCACCAAGGAAGAGTGGAAGATGATGGTCGAGACCAAGAAGATTCTCGATCCCAAGATCAAGCTGACCGCGACCTGCGTGCGCGTGCCGGTGTTCATCGGCCATTCCGAGAGCGTCAACATCGAGTGCGAAAAGCCGATCACAGCCGAAGAGGCGCGCAAGATCCTGCGTGCGGCACCCGGTTGCCTCGTCATCGACAAGCACGAGAATGGTGGCTACATCACCCCGCATGAGGCGGCAGGCGAAGACGCGACCTATATCTCGCGCATCCGCGTCGATTCCACTGTCGAGAACGGCCTGTCCTTCTGGTGCGTCTCGGACAACCTGCGCAAGGGCGCCGCGCTGAATGCGATCCAGATTGCCGAAGTGCTGATGAACCGCAAGCTCATCGTGCCGCGCAAGAAGGCCGCCTGATCGAGCGACTTTTCGGGGCGCGCCACTCTCGTTCAACGAGTTTGGCGCGCCTTCCGGCCTCATACCAGCGCGATGGCCGAAATCAGCCGTCCGTAGTCGGGCTCTTTGGCATGCGTCGTGCGGCGGTAGCTGAAGAAGCGCTGCGGGTCGCTGTAGGTGCACAGGCCCAGATCAATGAACCGCCCCACCTTTGACAGTTCCGCCTTCATGCCGATGAAGGCTGGCAGATCGAACATTGCGTGCCCTGCATTGGGCGATGGCGAAAAGAAGCGCTGGAAGCCAGCATCTTCCGCCACGATGCGCGCCACGAATTCCGGCCCAACCTCATAGGCACTTGGTCCGATCATCGGCCCGAGAACAGCGGTGATGTTGCGGCGGCTGGCACCCAGCTGTTCCATCGCCACCAGTGTTGATTCAAAGATGCCCGTGAAGGCGCCC
This sequence comes from Allobosea sp., assembly GCA_043777655.1. Classification (GTDB taxonomy): domain Bacteria; phylum Pseudomonadota; class Alphaproteobacteria; order Rhizobiales; family Beijerinckiaceae; genus Allobosea. Next base: position 1,103 of record JAYWHQ010000486.1, read on the forward strand.
TTCCAGCCGGAATGGGCGGCACCCACCACGCGCGCCTGCGCATCGGCAAAGAGCAGCGGGCCGCAATCGGCGGTCGAGATGCCCAGCGCCATGCCGGGCTTGGTGGTCACCATGGCATCGGCCTTGGGGCGCTCTCCGGGCCAGGGGCCAGTCACCACCGCCACATCGGGCGAATGCACCTGCCAGACGCTGACGAGATTGGCAGGCGTCACACCGAGCGTTGCGGCCATGCGCGACCTGTTCTCTGTGATGGCAGAGGCTTCATCGTTCGAGCCCAGTCCGCCATTCAGCGAGGCATAGATGCCCTGGGACACGCCGCCCTCGCGCGTGAAGAAGGCGTGGGTGATGCCTGGCAGCGCCGCGAGATCAGGCGAGGTGACTGGCGAGAGTGGTCTGGCAGGTGAAAGCGAATTGGCGAGCGAGGTCATGAGATCTCCGGCAGCCTGGCAGGCAGATGAACGGCATCAAACCCCGGCAAGAGGGGCAGTTTCGGATCGGCGACTGCCAGCACCTTGAACAACTCGCCCATGCCGTCAGGCCCCGGCCCGGTCAGGCGCGTCACGGCGCTGGCCAGTGCGTCGGCCTGTTCGATGCCCGCCTTGCGGCTGAGCGCAATCGCGCGTTCGGCCAGCCCGAGCGAGGCCAGAAAGGCCGCTTGCGTCACCGCGCCATGGGTGGCCGCGCCTGCGCGATGGGCTGCGTCCGCCATGCGGGCAAAATCGACATGCACGGTGAGATCATCTTCGCCGGGCGCTTCCAGCACGGGGCTGAACTCGTGCTTGCGCATGGCCTGCAAAGTATCCCCGAAGCCGCCTGCAATCGAGCCATAATCGATGAAGAGCGCTGCTCCGCCTTGTGCGGTCACATGGCGGCTGATGCTGGTGACAAGCGCCAAGGCTTCTGCGGGATGCTCCAGCAATGTGCCGTCAGGCGCCTCGCCGGTGATGCCGCGTGCGGGCTCGGCATGCAGGCCAAAGGCGAGATCGGTGCCTGTCGCATCCAGCCCCACAAGTCGCTCATGCCACTGGCGCGATTGGTGGATGAATTGCCGGAGCGGCAAGGCATCGAGGAACTCGTTGGCGATGATGATGCAGGGTCCAATGAGCGCCTCAGTCAGGTCGGCGTGCCATTGCGGCGCGTGGCCACCATGGCCCGCCAACGCCAGCGCCTGCTTCTCGCGCAGCACCGGGCTCGTCTCGACCAGATGCACCGAGAGAGCGTCAGCAAAGCCCGGCACGGCACGGGCCGCCCGCAGCGCATCCGCCATCAGCGTGCCGCGTCCGGGCCCAAGCTCGATCAGCTGCACGGATGCGGGCGCGCCCATCATCCGCCAGACCTCACCGGCCCAGAGCCCGATCAGCTCGCCAAACATCTGGCTGGTTTCCGGCGCTGTGATGAAATCTCCGCCTGCGCCAAATGGGTCGCGCGTTGTGTAGTAGCCGTGCAGCGGATGGCCGAGGCACAGACCCATGTAACGCGCGATGCTGATCGGCCCCTCGTTACGAACCAGATCAAGGATTTCGCGCTTCAGCGGCGTCATCTCAGGCTGCCGGGGCAGGGCGTGCACGCGAGATGAGCAAGAGCCCGATGGCGAGCATGGGCAATGACAGGATCATGCCCATCGTGATGCCGCCACCCAGCGCCTCGACGGAGCGTCCGAACAGGAAGCCCAGCTGCGGATCAGGCTCGCGGAAGAATTCGCAGCCGATGCGGGCAATGGCATAGCCCGAAGCGAACAGGCCGGTGATGAGGCCGGGCCGTTTGAAGCCCCAAAGGCGAACGGCAATGGCCAGCAGGATGAACAACAGCAAGCCTTCGGTGGCCGCCTCGTAAAGCTGGCTGGGATGGCGCGGCACGGGCCCACCGCCCGGAAACACCATGGCATAGGCAAAATCGGGTGCCGGACGGCCCCAGAGCTCGGCATTGATGAAATTGGCGATGCGCCCGAAAAAGAGCCCGACCGGCACCACTGTTGCGGCAATATCGAACATGCTGAGCACCGACTGGCCGTGACGCTTCGCAAAGATCGTCAGCGCCAGCGTCGCGCCCAGCAATCCGCCATGGAAGGACATGCCGCCCTGCCAGATCGCAAAGATGTCGAGCGGGCTCTGGAGAAAGCTCTCCAGATCGTAAAACAGCACATAGCCAAGCCGCCCGCCGACCACGATGCCCAGCGCGCAATAGAGCAGCAGGTCATCGAGCGACTCGACAGATGGGCGCTTCATGCTGCCCCAGAGACTGGCGCTGGCGACAAGGCGCCTGGCATACCACCAGCCGCCGAGCAGCCCTGCCACATAGGCAAGCCCATACCATTTCACAGACACCGGCCCCATCGAGAAGGCAATCGGGTCAATCACGGGAAAGGGAATCGCGAGCGTCATCATGGCCACGGTTTAACCTGCTTTTTGCAACGAGGCACCAGCTTTGGCATGCGAAGACTCTGCACAACGCCAGCCGAGACCATACATAAATCGTCTTTGCGAGGAGCGCAGCGACGCGGCAATCCAGACTTTTGAGCGCAGAGGCTGGATGGCTTCGCTCCGCTCGCCATGACGGCAGCGTGATTGTCAGCGGCATGCGACGTGGTTATGTCGTTGCCAACGCTCGATGCCCTGTGCAAGCCTGTCGCCCATCGAAAGCCCGCCCTTGTTCAACCAGTTCCGCAAACCTGAAGACCGCTATGCGCGCCGCATGGCCCGCATCGCGCGTTGGGACCGCGAGATCGAGGGCCCGTTTGACCGGTTCATGACCTGGTCGAACATGCTGTTCGTCGATCATGGCATCTTGCGGCTGGCCTATCTGAATGCGCACCGCGTCACGCCGATGTTGTGGCGTGCAGCCCAGCCTGCGCCGGGTGACATCGCCTGGTTTGCGCGAGCTGGAGTCAAGACAGTGGTCAACCTGCGCGGTGGCCGCGAGCACGGCTCCTGGCCACTCGAGCGTGAGGCCTGTCGCGACCATGGCGTGGTGCTGACCGATTTCGTACTGCGTTCGCGCGGCGCGCCTGAGCGCGAAGCCATTCTGGCGGCCAAGGCTTTCTTCGATGGTCTGCAAGGCCCGGTGCTGGTGCATTGCAAATCCGGCGCTGACCGGGCCGGTTTTTTCTGCGTGCTCTGGCAGCTGTTGCAGGAGGCACGCCCGCTCGATGAGGCCATGCGCGGACTCTCCTCACGCTATGGCCATTTCCGTTTCGCCAAGACCGGCATTCTCGATGCGTTCTTCGAAGCTTATGGCCGTGAGGGCCTGCCCAAGGGTCAGCCCTTCCTCGACTGGGTGGCCAATACCTATGATCCCGAGAAGCTGGAGCGCGAGTTCAAACCGCATGCCTTCTCCTCGCTGATCGCGGACCGGCTGTTCCGCCGCGAGTAGTCAGAGGTAGCGGGCGGGTGAAAACGGTGTGGGATCGACAATCGACTCCTCGCCGGTGACAAGTGCTGCAACCATCTCGCCGGTCACCGGCCCGGTCGAAAAGCCGATATGCTGATGGCCGAAAGCGAGAAACAGGCCGGGTTGCTGCTTCACCTCGCCGATCATCGGCAGCGAATCCGGCAAGGTCGGTCGCGCCCCGCGCCAGGGCTTTGCGTCCATGCTCTCGCCCAGATCGAACGCTTCGCGCGCACGCGGCAGCGCCGCTTCGATTTGCGCATGGTCGGGCGCTGCATCGCGCGCGGCCAGCTCGACGCCGGAGGTGATGCGATAGCCCTGTGCCATCGGCGCCAGCACATAAGCCGCGTCGACATCATAGATCGGTCGCGACAATCGGGCGCCCTGAGCAGGTTGATAGTGGCGGTGATAACCACGCTCGACGCCGAACGGCACAGACAGGCCAAGAGGCCGGAGCAGATCGGCACTCCAGGGTCCGAGCGCGAGGACAACCAGATCACCCTGTTCTTCGCTTGCGCTTGTGCACACCTGCCAGCCATCTGCCTGCCGCGTCAGGCCCAGAATGTCTGATTGCAGAACCGTCCCGCCGCGCGCGACAAAAAGATCGGCATAGGCTTCCGTCACCGCGCCTGGCTCATCGACAGATGCCGTGTCGGCATGCAGAAGGCCCACGGGAAAAATGGGTTTCAGATGCGGCTCCAGCCCTGAAATGCCCTGTCGGTCCAGCACATGGGTGGTGATGCCGCGGGCGGCCAGCATGGCCTGCTCGGCCTGCGCAGCGGCCAGTCCGGTATCGGTGCGCCAGAGCTTGAGCCAGCCTGTCTCTCGCAGGCGATGGCTGATGCCAGCATCTCGCATCCAGGTCTTGTGCAGGCCGACAGCTGGCTTCAGCAAAGCATCAAGGGCTGCCACTCGCGTGGCGAGCTGCGAGGGGCGCGTCTGCGCCAGAAAGCGCAGGATCCAGCCGGGATTGCGCGCCATGTCGCGCCACCGCCACCGCAAGGCGGGGTGGCGGTTGCCGACGTAACGCGGCAGATTTTTCCAGAGCGACGAGCCATTGATCGGCACAATCGAAGCACGGCTGATGACGCCTGCATTGCCATAGGAGGTCTCGCGGCCCGGTGGCTTGCGGTCAATCAGCGTGACTTGCAGGCCGCGCTTCTGCAGCGACAATGCGCAGGAAACGCCGACCATGCCTGCGCCCAGAACGATGGCGTGGCGGTTCATTCGGCAGCGATGCGCATGTCGTCTGCGACGCTCTTTGCCTTGGCCGGAGCCAGCCAGTGATCGAGGAAGGCTTCGAGCCATTGCCGCACCGCCGGGTCGTAGCGGTACCAACCCTCAAGGTGCTGGTCGCGCGACTGGGCGCCCGGCATCAGGGTGCGCTCATGGCCGCGCACGGTCCAGCGGCACATCATGGCGGGCGTCACTTCCGGGTGAAACTGCAAGCCATAGGCCTTGGTGCCGGCACGGATCGCCTGCACCGGGAAATCGCCGCCCTCGGCCAGGCATTCGGCGCCTGCCGGGCAATCAAACCCTTCCCGGTGCCATTGATAGACCGTTTCAGGCCAGGAAAAACCGGCCTCGCCGGCATGACGCTTGCCATGCTCTGTTGCCTGAAGTTGATAATAGCCGACCTCGGCACGGCCCTCCGGGTGCGTGTAGACCCTGCCCCCGAGATGGCGCGTCAGCATCTGCGCACCGAGGCAAAGCCCGAGATAGGGCGCGTCTTCCTGGAGGCAGCGCCCGATCCAGTTCATCTCGTCATGGATGAACTCATCCTCGTCATTGGCGCTCATTGGCCCGCCGAAGATGATGGTTCCGGCGTGGTCGCGCGTGGTGGTGGGCAGGGGATCGCCAAAGCGCGGGCGGCGCAGGTCCAGCCCATGGCCGCGCGCTTCCAGCAGGCGGCCAAGCCTGCCGGGCAGCGAATGTTCCTGATGCAGGATCAGCAGGACAGGCTTTTTCATGAGCCGCAGGATGGGCCTCGAAAGCAAAAGGACGGACTGTCATAAACATGTCCGCCAGCGGCCTGATGCGCAAGCCCTGTGTTCGGCATGGCTGGTCGGCCTCAAGACAGGTCGAGGATCGCCTGGGTGTCCGCAATCGCGGCAAAGCGATCTGACAGCGCCGCCAGTTCTGCCTCATGCAATTGAGCTGCGCGGATGATGCCTCCGCCCGGCCGAGGCAGGTCACGCGTGGCGCAGGCGTCTGCTGCAATGGTGACGGGCCAGCCGAGATCAAGCGCCGCGCGGGCCGTCGACGAAATGCACATATGCGTCATGAAACCAGCGAGAAGCAGTGGTGTGTCTGCCGGGCCAAGAGCCGCTTCCAGCGCGGTGTCCGAGAAGGCATTGGGGCGTGGCTTCTCGATGACCACCTCGTCGCCTCCTGGTGTCATCAGATCGATGAAACGGCCACGCTGGGCCGCGCGGTCAAACATGCCACCGGCCGCGCCACGATGGGCGACATGAACAATGCGCGACTTGAGGTGCCGCGCTGCCTGCAACAAGCGGGCGACCTCAGCGCAAGCCTCCGAGATGCCCGTGAGAGGCAAGGCACCATCGATGTATTCATTCTGACAATCGATCAGCACGAGTGTGGCGTGCTGAAGGTTGGCGATTGGTGGTGTCCGGCCTGAAAGCGCGAAGAGTGTTTGGGGGGCGGGTATGTTGCTGGTCTCAGGCATGGCGGGGCTCCGTGATGAAGGGCTTGTCCGTCAACCTAAAACCTGCGTTGATGCAGAGGTATCTGCAATTCATGAAAGAGAACCTGCGTGAACGCAGATATGGAATGGGCTGACCTTCAGTTGCTTGCCCTGCTCGCTGAAGCTGGAACGCTGAGTGCAGCCGGACGCAGCCTGGGCATTGACCAGACAACGGCCTCGCGTCGCCTTGCGCGGATCGAGCATCGCCTTGGCAGCCCGCTGTTTGACCGCATTGCGGGCCGCCTGCGACCCACGCCGCTGCTTGCGGCGGCATTGGCGCCTCTCGTGCAGATGGCTGAGGTTGCTGGCACGGCACAGGCAGCGCTCCAGCGTTCGAAAGTCGAGCTGGCTGGCCGCGTGCGGGTCTCGAGCCTTGGTTTCTTTCTCAGCCATGTGCTGGCGCCCGCGATGGGGGATTTTCACAAGGCGCATCCTGGCATTGCGGTTGATCTTGGCGCCGAAGATCGGAGCATCAGCATCGAGCAGCGCGAGGCTGACATCGCGGTCCGCTTTGCCATGCCGCGCGATGATGTGGCGCTGATGCGGCGACTTGGGAGCGTGCAGTTTGCACTCTATGCGCCAGTCAATGCCGGCCAGACCGGCACGGTTGTCGCCTATGACGAGAGCCTTTCGCATCTGCCGGAGATGCTGGCCTTGCAGCAACTCATGCCCCAAGCACGAATTTTGCTGCGCGCCAATCGGCTCGACGTTCTGAGCGAGGCCGCGCTTGCCACCGGTGCCAGCCTCATGTTGCCCGATCTCATGGCCACAAGCGATCAGCGCTTTGTTCGTCAGGAATTTACGACCGAACCGGTCAGGCGCGACATCTTCATGCTTGTGCATCCGGCCCGGCGGCACGCGCCGAGCGTTGATGCGGTATGCCGCTGGATCGAGGACGCCACGCGCCGCCTGCGCTAGAGCAGGGCATTGCGTTTTGTCACG
>JAYWHQ010000487.1:0-2410 GCA_043777655.1 Allobosea sp.
TCCGGATCGTCTTCCTCCAGCACCTCCAGCGCATTGACCACCGCACCCACCGGACTGATGACATCATGGCAGATACGGCTGCAAAGCAGGGCCGCCAGATCAAGCGCGTCGAGAGCGATGGTTGCCATGGTGGATGTATCCCCTGCTGAATCTGGAAAGTGCTGACCGAGGGCCTTCTGCCGCCATCGAGAATCAGTTGAACTTAATGGGTTGAGAATTACTTATGGTGTAACGTCTTGGAAAGTCCGAAGACTGCTTCGCCTCTGGGGACGCGCAGCTCCCCGGGGTTCGCAAGGCCGCAATCAGGGCCTGTCGACGTGGACAGGCAAAATGTGATGACCATTCCAGCTCCTTTTCCGGCGGTTTCTGGCATGACGATGGCCAATCTGCCGACGTCGGATGAGTTCGCCCGCATTCTGGCGCGCGCCGCATCCGCCGCGGCCTCGGTGCTTTTTGCGCTGTCGCCCGAAACATCGCACGTCGAGCACAAGTCGGATGGCTCACCTGTCAGCGCGGCGGACCGTGCGGCAGATGCCGCTGCCAAGCGGCAGCTCGCCGTGCTTGCGCCCGGCATCCCGGTTGTCAGCGAGGAGACGGTGCATGAGGGCGATCCCGGCCCGCTTTTCGTGTTGCTGGACCCGCTTGACGGCACGCGCGAATTTCTCGCAGGCGGGCGGCATTTCTGTGTTTGTGCAGCGCTCGTTTGCAATGGCGTGGCGATTGCCGGTGCCATTGCCGCCCCCATGCTCGGGCGGCTCTGGAGTGCGGGGCAGACGGCGTTTGTCGAGACGCTGCATCGTGGCCGACAGCTGGCCGCCGAGCGCGCGCCCATTCATGTGCGCGAACGGCTCGACTGCGGCCCTGTGGCGCTGGTGAGCCGCTATCACTGCGACAGCGAGACCGAACGCAAGATTGCGCGGCTTGATGCCTCGACGCGCACAGAGATGTCTTCAGCGATCAAGTTCGGCATGATTGCCGAAGGGCGGGCCGACCTCACCATCCGCACCGGACCGACAATGGAATGGGATGTGGCGGCTGGCGACGCGATCCTCAGGGCAGCGGGCGGCCAGCTGCGCACGCTGACCGGCGAACGACTCACCTATGGCCGCTGGCAGGAGGGCTATCGCAATCCGCCATTCGCAGCGGCTGGCAGCCAGACGTTGCTGGAGCGCGCCATCGGCGCCTAGGCAATCACCGGGCGAGTTGGCGCGAGACACTCGGCCAGGCTTCGCCGGCCTTGTCACGAAGGGCGGCTTCCGCAAGGAAGCGGCGGCGGCTGTCCCTGGTGCGGAACAGATAGAGCCGTGAATCGAGCACCGCGAAAACATCCGGATCGGCCGAGACGACCCGTCCGATTGCAACCGCAGACGCATCATAGCCCTCGAATTTCGGCGCATAGGCTTCCGCGGCTTCGGCAAAGGCCGCACGGTTGGCTTCGGTGGCAAAGCGCCAGATCACGCCCTGCCAGCTGTGCTCATGACGTGCCTGGCCAGCAACCGGCCTGCCGTTGAGCTGGTAGGCGACGGGATCAAACCCTTCTAGTGCGATGCCGGACAGATCATCGGTCGCCATGCGTTCGCCGATGGAGGGCAAACCGGGCAGGCCCGGTGGCAGATTGGGATGCGCCTGATTGGCGCCAGCCTCGCTCGACAGGCACATGATGACGAAGGCCAGGCAGCTTGCCAGCCAGCGCAAGCCCAGCCACCGCCTTGCCAATTGCCGCCTTGTCTTGGCCCACATCCGCAATGATCCTGACGCAGAGTTGATTCGTGCGCAAAACGGTGTGTGCCGCTGCACGGCTCTCTTAACCTGTCTGAGGTATCCATCCTGTTGACGGGTTATGCTGCATTTGAAGCAATCCGGTTTTTTCTTGGCCAACCGTTCTGGAGCCCTGGTCCATGCGCCTCAACCGCCGCGAAGCCTGCAAGGTGTCACTCGCCGCCCTGGCGGCCGCCCTCTCGTCTCCAGCATTGGCGCAACAGGCCCAGCGCCCGCGTGCGCCGCGTCCGGGCCAGCAGGAGGGCTATTCGGAAGATCAGCTCGTCAAATCCGGCCATCAGTTCTTCGGCAATGTCTCGCGTGGTCTGGCGCTGACGGTCGAGGAGGCGGTGCGCCGCTGGGGCGAGCCCAATGGCTATGTGCTCGGCCAGGAGGCGGCAGGCGCCTTCATCGGCGGCCTGCGCTATGGCGAGGGCACGATGTACACGCGCAACGCCGGTGACCGGAAGGTCTATTGGCAGGGGCCTTCCATCGGCTTTGACTGGGGCGGTGAGGGCGCGCGCACCATGATGCTGGTCTACAACCTGCCGCAGGTTGACGGAATCTACCGCCGCTTTGTCGGCGCCGATGGCTCTGCCTATTTCATCGGCGGCTTCGGTTTCACCGCCCTGAATGCAGAAGGCGTCACCAT
>JAYWHQ010000488.1:0-2409 GCA_043777655.1 Allobosea sp.
TGTTTGAATACGGCGAATGGTGAGTAGTGAATTGCGAATGGTGGAGGCTGGCTGGCGTCTATTCGCCACTCGCCACTCGCCATTCGCGCAAATCATTTCTTCTTCCCCCCGAACGGGTTGAAGCCGCCAAGGCCCGGCAGGCCCTTGGGAGGCGTGCTGCCGCCGCCCAGACCGGGCAGCTTCGGCATCATTCCAGCAGGCGGCGTCACGCCTTTGGGTAGTCCGCCAAAGCCCGGCGGCATCGGCGGCAGGCCGCCAGCGCCGCCAGCCATTTTCTGGATCTGCTCAAGCTGCTCGGGCGTCATCTTGGACGGGTCCAGCCCGCCGGGCATGCCCCCGCCGCCAATCCCGAACATCGAGCCGAGCTTGCCCATCAGGCCGCCCTTCTGCTTGCCCATCATCTTCATCATGTCCGCCATCTGGCGGTGCATCTTGATGAGCTTGTTGATCGCTTCCGGCGAGGTGCCGGAGCCAGCCGCAATGCGGCGCTTGCGCGAGGCCTTGAGAAGGTCGGGATTGCGGCGCTCTTGCGCCGTCATGGAATCGATGATCGCAACCTGCCGCTTGATGACCTTGTCATCAAGGTTGGCGCCCGCCATCTGCTCCTTCACCTTGGCCATGCCGGGCATCATGCCCATCAGCCCGCCCATGCCGCCCATCTTTTCCATCTGGCGCAGCTGGTCGCGCAGATCGGACAAGTCGAACTGGCCCTTGGCCAGCCGCTGCGCCATCGCCTGCGCCTTGTCGGCATCGATGCCTTCTGCCGCCTTCTCGACGAGCGAAACAATGTCGCCCATGCCAAGGATGCGGTTGGCGACGCGCACGGGATGAAAATCCTCAAGCGCATCGACCTTTTCGCCGGTGCCAACGAGCTTGATCGGCTTGCCGGTGACCGCGCGCATCGAAAGCGCCGCGCCACCACGGCCATCGCCATCCATACGGGTGAGCACGATGCCGGTGAGGCCGACGCGGCCATCAAAGGCGCGCGCGGTGTTCACCGCGTCCTGCCCGGTCAGCGCATCGGCGACCAGCAGCACCTCGTGAGGCGAGGTCGCGGCCTTCACATCGGCGACTTCCGCCATCAGCGTCTCGTCAAGCGTGACGCGACCGGCGGTGTCGAGCATGACGACGTCATAGCCGCCGAGGCGACCGGCTTCCATGGCGCGGCTCGCGATCTGCACCGCGCTCTGGCCAGCGACGATGGGCAGCGTGTCTACGCCCACCTGCTTGCCGAGGATGGCGAGCTGCTCCATCGCGGCGGGGCGGCGCGTGTCGAGCGAGGCCATCAGCACGCGCTTCTTGGAGCGCTCGGTCAGCCGCTTGGCGATCTTGGCCGTGGTCGTCGTTTTGCCCGAACCCTGAAGGCCGACCATGAGGATCGGCACAGGCGGGGCTGCATCGAGGTTGATCGTCGCACCTTCGCCACCCAGCGTCTCGACCAGAACGTCATTGACGATCTTGACGACCTGCTGGCCCGGCGTGACGGATTTGAGCACCTCGGCGCCAACGGCGCGCACCCTCACCTTTTCGGTGAAGGAGCGCACGACTTCCAGCGCCACGTCCGCTTCCAGCAATGCGCGGCGCACTTCGCGCATCGCGGCATTGACGTCATCCTCGGTCAGCGCGCCCCGGCGCGTCAGACCCGACAGGATGCCGGACAGCTTCTCGCTCAATGTGCCGAACATGCGGCTCTTATCCCAGGTTTATGTATCGAAACAGCGCCTTGACCCATCAAACAATAAAGCTCCCGAGGGCGCAGCGCGCTGTCGGGAGTTTACCTCCGGGCTCGTCAAAGCCCTTGCGAGCGACCCGGTCAGCAGATGAGGTCTCGGCAATGTCAGCGAAACGATGCCTGCCTAAAGCCGGAAACGGGCGAACAAGTCAAGCGTGGTAACAGCCACACATCCCTAATTGACCTGACAGGTCGCCTCGTAATCGCCGCATGCCCTGGCATTTCCACGCGCGCATTGCGCCTTCAGGCCAGGACATTGCGGCTTCCTTTCGGGGTTGATCTCGAACCCGTTGCGATCAGTTGCCCAGACGCAGTTGTCGGTCTGCGGAACCGGCACAGTTCCAGGTGGGCAACGTCCGGGTGCATCGCGCGCTGTCCGGTCGCGGCAGCGGCCGCGATCCATGATCTGTCCTTCTTCACAGCCGACAATCACAGGATCGCGCGGGGCGGGCGCCTGTGCATTGGCGTTGCAGATGCCGGCCAGCCCCCCGACATTGTCATTCAGGCCGCAGAGTATGCCACCCCATTTGTATCCGGACTGGCCTCCACGATAGGATATCTTGAACCATGGATAGCCGCCGAAGATCACATTGGTGCGCTCGGTAATGGTCACGGGTTCGCCTTCGCGCAGGCTGTCGAGGCGCGGAAAGTCGCTGCCGGGCCCCTGCCTGACGACA
>JAYWHQ010000489.1:0-8095 GCA_043777655.1 Allobosea sp.
CAGCGGCGATGCCGGCAGCCAGCTGGGTGCAGGCGACAGCAATTCCGCCTATCGCGGAGCGCAGGGGCTCGATCCCGGCTTCATCAAGGAACTGGAAAAGCAGTTCGGCTTCGACAAGCCGGCGCATGAGCGCTTCCTCAAGATGTTGAAGGACTATGCGACACTGGATTTCGGCAAGAGCTATTTCCGCGACACGCCTGTGTTGCAGCTCATCAAGGAAAAGCTGCCGGTTTCCATCACGCTCGGCCTTTGGATGACGTTGCTCTCCTATGCGATCTCGATCCCGCTCGGCATCCGCAAGGCGGTGCATGATGGCTCGCGCTTTGACACCTGGACCAGCGCCATCGTCATCATCGGCTATGCCATTCCCGGCTTTCTCTTCGCCATCCTGCTGATCGTGCTGTTTGCCGGTGGCTCTTTCTTCCAGATCTTCCCGCTGCGCGGCCTGGCCTCCGACAACTGGGCGCAGCTGAGCGCGGGCGCAAAGGTGCTGGATTATCTCTGGCACATTGCCTTGCCAGTGACCGCCATGGCGCTCGGCGCCTTCGCCACCTCGACGCTGCTGACGAAGAACTCGTTCCTCGATGAAATCCGCAAGCAATACGTCCTGACCGCGCGCATGAAGGGCCTGACAGAGCGCCGCGTGCTCTATGGCCACGTCTTCCACAACGCGATGCTGATCGTCATTGCAGGCTTCCCCGGCGCTTTCGTGCATGCGCTGTTTGCCGGTTCGCTGCTGATCGAGACGATCTTCTCGCTGGATGGGCTGGGGCTGCTCTCGTTCGAGTCCATCGTCAACCGAGACTACCCTGTGGTCTTCGCCAACCTGTTCATCTTCTCGCTGATCGGGCTGTTCGTGCACCTGATCTCGGACCTGATGTACACATGGATCGACCCGCGCATCGATTTCGAAACGCGGGAGGGTTGAGCATGACAGCTGCCGCAATCCTGATGGTCACCTCGCCAGCAGCCGGGCTTGCGCCCGCACCGCTGGCGCCACCCCTGCCCTCCAAGGGCTGGTTCAACCTGACGCCGATCAACCAGCGCAGGCTCGACAATTTCCGCAAGAACAGGCGCGGTCACATCGCCTTCTGGCTGTTTCTCGCGCTGTTCGGGCTCTCGCTCTTTGCCGAGTTCATCGCCAATGATCGGCCCATCATCGCGCGTTACAAGGGCGAGTTTCTCTTTCCCATCTTCAAATCCTACCCGGAGGAGAAGTTTGGCGGGTTTCTGGCCACGACCGACTATCGCGACCCGGTGATCTCCAGGGAAATCGAGGCGCATGGCTGGGCGATCTGGCCGCCGATCCGCTTTTCCTACCGCACGCACAATCTCGATCTGCCCGTTCCGGCGCCTGCCGCTCCGACATGGCGGCTGAAGGACGAGCAGTGTCGCGTCATCGCCGAGCGCCAAGGCGGCAAGGGCTGTCGCGACATCGAATGGAACTGGCTGGGCACGGATGACCAGGGCCGAGACGTGGTGGCGCGGCTGATCTACGGTTTCCGCATTTCGGTGCTGTTCGGACTGATCCTGGCCTCGATCTCGTCGGTGATCGGCATCGCGGCAGGCGCTGTGCAAGGCTATTTCGGCGGCTGGACCGATCTGCTTTTCCAGCGCTTCATCGAGATCTGGACCTCGATCCCGGCACTTTACCTGCTCATCATTGTCTCGGCCGTCATCACGCCGAGCTTCTTCGTGCTTCTGGGCATCCTGCTGCTGTTTTCCTGGGTGGCGCTGGTGGGCGTGGTGCGGGCCGAATTCCTGCGCGCGCGCAATCTCGAATATGTGCGGGCAGCGCGTGCACTTGGCCTGTCCAACGGCACCATCATGGTCAAGCACCTCTTGCCCAATGCCATGGTGGCGACGCTGACCTTCCTGCCCTTCATCCTCAATGGCTCGATCTCGACCCTGACCTCGCTCGACTTTCTGGGTTTCGGCCTGCCGCCGGGTTCGCCCTCGCTGGGCGAGCTGCTGGCGCAGGGCAAGGCCAACCTGCAGGCGCCTTGGCTCGGCCTTGCCGGCTTTGTCGTGATCGCGCTGATGCTTTCTCTGCTGATCTTCATTGGTGAGGCCGTGCGCGATGCGTTTGATCCACGGAAGACGTTTGCTTGAGGCCATGATAGACAAAGACGAAAGGAGCGATGCCATGAACCGGATTGTCCGAGACCATTATCCCGCATCGCAACTGCCCGAAGATCTGCGGCGTGAGCTCGGCGATGCGACTTCAGTGCGCCTTACCATCGAATTGGATGAGCCACCGTACGATCAGGCCGTTGCAGTCCTTGAGCGGGCCCGGCAGCTTCGTGAAACCGGGCGGGTCACAACGGTGACTTCGGCGGAGGCCGTCAACCGCATTCGCAAATTGCGCGATGAGTGGGATGCGTGATCAGCACAGCACCCACCCTGATCTATCTTGATTCCAACGCCCTCATCCGTTTTGTGGAAGGCACGGAAGTTCCGTTGTTGTCCTTGCTTCAGCACGCAAAACGAGGCCGCGCGCAGCTTTTTACCAGCGAGCTGACACTGGCAGAAGTGCTCGTCGGTCCTTTGAAACAAAAACAGGGCGACCTCATTGTGATCTACGAGCAGCTTCTGGGTGACAGTGCAGCAATGACAATGGTGCCAGTCAGCCAGACCATCCTGCGCGCCAGCGCCACCATTCGGGCGGAGATGGGCAACAAGGGACCCGATGCCATCCATGTCGCAACAGCGGTTGCTTGCGCATGCAGTGTTTTTGTTTCGTCAGACAAGCGCATCAAATTGCCAGTTGGAATGCGCCGCATAGATGCCGATCACGTCGGCTCTCTGGATTTGGGACCATGAGCCTCCTCTCCGTCACCAACCTCTCCGTCGCCTTCAGCCAAGGCGGCAAGCAGACGCTTGCTGTCGATGGCGTGTCCTTCTCCATTGCCAAGGGCGAGACGCTGGCGCTGGTGGGCGAGTCCGGCTCTGGCAAGTCGGTCTCGGCGCTGTCGATCCTGAAGCTGCTGAACTATCCGGCGGCCTCACATCCGACCGGTCAGATCCTGTTCAACGGGCAGGATCTGCTCAAGGCTTCCGAGGACGAGCTCAGGCAGGTGCGCGGCAATGACATCACCATGGTGTTTCAGGAGCCGATGACATCGCTCAACCCGCTCCACACAATCCAGCGGCAGATCGGAGAGATTCTGGAGCTGCACAAGGGCCTGCGTGGCGAGGCGGCCAAGGCGCGCACACTGGAATTGCTGGCGCTTGTCGGCATCCGCAATGCCGAGGAGCGGCTGGACGCTTACCCGCACCAGCTCTCGGGCGGCCAGCGTCAGCGCGTGATGATTGCCATGGCTTTGGCCAATGAGCCGCATCTGCTGATCGCGGACGAGCCGACCACGGCGCTTGACGTGACCGTGCAGGCACAGATCCTGAAGTTGCTGAAGGAGTTGCAGCAGCGGCTGGGCATGGCGATGCTGTTCATCACCCATGATCTGGGCATCGTGCGGCGCATTGCCGACCGGGTCTGCGTCATGCTCAAGGGCAAGATCGTCGAAGAAGGCCCGGTGGCTGACGTCTTCGCCAAGCCACAGCATGCCTACACACAAAAGCTGTTGGCGGCAGAGCCCAAGGGGCGGCCCGATCCTGTGCCGGCAGGCGCCAAGACCCTGCTGGAAGCCGGCCCGATGAAGATCTGGTTCCCGATCAAGAAGGGCTTCCTGCGCCGCACTGTGGCGCATGTGAAGGCCGTCGATGGCATCAGGCTCATGGTTCGCGAAGGCGAGACGCTGGGCGTGGTAGGCGAATCCGGTTCCGGCAAGACGACGCTGGGGCTGGCCATTCTGCGGTTGATTTCCTCGGAAGGGCCGGTGGTCTTCCTTGGGCAGCGCGTCGATGGGCTGGGAAGCAAGGCGCTGCGACCGACACGGCGCGACCTGCAGGTGGTGTTCCAGGACCCCTATGGCTCGCTGTCGCCCCGCCTGTCGGTGGCCGGCATCATCGAGGAAGGCCTGCTGGTGCAGAATGCCCGGCTCTCGCTGCTGGAGCGGCGCGAGACCGTGGCGCGCGCGCTTATCGATGTCGGACTCGATCCCGCTGCGATGGACCGCTATCCGCACGAGTTTTCCGGCGGTCAGCGCCAGCGCATCGCCATTGCACGCGCCATGGCGCTCAACCCGAAATTCATCGTGCTGGACGAGCCCACATCAGCGCTCGACATGTCGGTGCAGGCGCAGATCGTCGAGCTGCTGCGCGATCTGCAGCGCACGCGGAAGCTGGCCTATCTCTTCATCAGCCATGATCTCAAAGTGGTGCGCGCGCTGTCGCACCGCGTGCTGGTGATGCAGAATGGCGTGGTGGTGGAGGAAGGGGCAGGCGAGGAGATTTTCGCCGCGCCAAAGACCGACTATACCAAGGCGCTGTTCGCGGCAGCCTTCAACATTGATGCGCCCGAGACGACAGCCGTGAGAGGCTAGAGCGATGCCACGCGCCATTCTCATTGTGCTGGACTCGGTGGGTTGCGGGGGTGCAGCTGATGCGAGCGCCTATGGCGATGCGGGCGCTGACACGCTGGGCCATATCGCACTGGCCTGCGCCGAAGGGCGCGCGGACAGGCATGGCCTTCGCGCTGGCCTGCTTGAACTGCCGCATCTGGTGCAACTCGGCCTTGCCCATGCCTGCGAGGCCTCGACAGGCACGCCGCTGGCGGGCGTCACAAAGCCCGCGAAGCCCACCGGCCAATGGGGCTATGGTATCGAGATCAGCCAAGGCAAGGACACGCCCTCTGGTCATTGGGAGATGGCAGGCTGTCCCGTGCCGTTCCAGTGGGGCTATTTCAAAGAACAAACCAACTCGTTCCCGCCCGGGCTTGTGGCTGCCATCATCGCGCAGGGCGCGCTGCCCGGCATCCTGTGCAACGCCCATGCCTCGGGCACGCAGGTGATCGAGCAATATGGCGCGGAACATGTCCGGACAGGCAAGCCGATCTGCTACACCTCAGTGGATTCCGTGCTGCAGATTGCCGCGCATGAAGAGAGCTTCGGGCTGGAGCGGCTCTATGCGCTGTGCAAGACGGTGCGCAAGCTGGTCGATCCGCTGAACATCGGGCGCGTGATCGCACGGCCCTTCATTGGCACGGCAGAGACAGGCTTCACGCGCACAGCGAACCGCAAGGACTATGCCATCCCGCCGCCGAACGAGACGGTGCTGGACCGGCTGGCAACGCGCAGCCGGCAGATCGTTACCGTGGGCAAGATCGGCGACATCTTCGCCCATCGCAACACCGGGCTGGAGCTGAAGGCGGCGGGCAACATGGCCATGTTCGACAAGGCGCTGGGCGCGATAGCGGGTCTTTCCGATGGCGGCTTCTGCTTCGTCAATCTGGTGGATTTCGACACCGAGTTTGGCCACCGGCGCGATGTGGCGGGCTATGCCGCCTGCCTTGAAGCCTTCGATGCGCGCCTGCCGGAGCTGCAAGCCGTGCTCCAGCCCGGCGACCTGTGCATCATCACTGCCGACCACGGCAATGATCCGACCTGGCCAGGCACGGACCACACGCGCGAGCATGTGCCGATCCTTGCCTTCGGACCTTTCGTCAAGAGCGGCAAAATCGGGCGGCGCGAGAGCTTCAGCGACATCGCCGCCAGCATCGGAAGCTGGCTCGACATTGGCGCGGTTGGGCCGGGCAAGAGCTGGACAAAGCCCGCCGCCTGAAGTCGTCCGTTCAGCTCCTGAGCCGTGTCTTGATCCTCTGCATCAACCCGTCACGCACACCGCGATAGGCTTCCAGCATCTCCTCGCGCGAACCTTGCACAATGGTCGGGTCCTGCGTCGGCCAGTATTCGACATCGGCTGCCACCGTGCGGGTGAGATCGAGCGCCTTGTGATGCGCTTCGGGCGAGAGCGAGATGATGAGGTCGAAGTTCAGCCCCTCCCACTCCTCAAGCTCGGTGACCGATTTCGGCTTGTGCTTGGCTGCGTCAATGCCGATCTCGTCCAGCGCCGCCACGATGAAGCCGTCCGGCTCACCTTTGCGCACACCGGCTGACTGGACATAGATCGACTTGCCGAAGAAGTGCTTGGCCATCGCCTCTGCCATCGGCGAGCGCACGGCATTCTGCGCGCACATGAACAGCACGCTCTGGACCCTTTTTGGCAAGATGGCTTCGTCCGCCAAGCGGGTCAGCCCTTCCACTGCAAGGCATAGATCAGCGTAAACAGCCGCCGCGCCGTGTCATGGTCAATCTCGACCTTTCCGGCCAGACGCTCGACCAGGATGCTCGCCGCCTCGTCATGCAGGCCACGGCGGCCCATGTCGATGGCCTCGATCTGGCTGGGCGAGGCCGTGCGGATGGCGCTGTAATAGCTCTCGCAGACCAGCGCATAATCCTTGATGATGCGGCCAAACGGCGTCAGCGACAAAAAATGCGTGATGATGACCGTGCCATCCTGCTGGCGGATGTCGAAGGCGAGCCTGCGCTCCACCAGCGCCAGATGAACGGCATAGGGCCCGCCATCACGCTGCGGCAGAGCAAAGACATTGCGCTCGATCAGGTCATAGATTGCAATGGCGCGCTCATGCTCCTGATCGGCAGAGCCGCGCCCCAGCGAAGCCTCATCCAGCGAAACGGCAATCAGGCAATTTCGGTCCGACATCAGGCCTCTCGACAGTCACTGCGCCCGGATGGGCTTACATGTTCAGTCTGATCGTCACCGAGCGGGCATGGGCTTGCAAGCCCTCTGATGTGCCAAGCGTCACGGCAGCGGGAGCCAACCTGCGCAAAGCCTCGGCCGAACACTTAAGCAAGGTGGTGCGCTTCATGAAATCGAGCACGCCAAGCCCCGATGAAAACCGGGCCGAGCGGGCGGTGGGCAGCACATGGTTGGGCCCGCCGACATAATCACCGATCGCTTCCGGCGTGTGATGGCCAAGGAAGATCGAGCCTGCATTGCGAATGCGTGCGGCCAGCACATCCGGATCGCGCGTCTGGATTTCGAGGTGCTCGGGCGCCAGCCTGTCGATCAGCGGCACGGCAGCTGCCAGATCAGGCACGAGGATGATCGTGCCAAAATCCTCCCAGCTCTTGCCCGCAATCTCGCGGCGCGGCAGCAGCTTGAGCTGGGCCAGCACTGCCTTGGCGACAGCATCTGCCAGCGCGGCATCGTCGGTCACAAGGATCGACTGGGCGGAGACATCATGCTCGGCCTGTGCCAGCAGATCGGCCGCGACCCATTCCGGATTGGCGCTGGCATCGGCCATCACCAGCACTTCGGAAGGCCCGGCAATCATGTCGATGCCCACCTGCCCGAACACGCGACGCTTGGCAGCAGCGACATAGGCGTTGCCGGGGCCCACAATCTTGGCGACTGGCTGGATGCTCGCCGTGCCATAGGCCAGCGCTGCCACCGCCTGCGCGCCACCGATGCGGTAAACCTCGTCCACACCCGCCAGCCTTGCCGCCGCCAGCACCAAAGGATTTGACTGGCCGCGCGGTGTGGGGGCCACCATGACCAGACGTGGCACGCCTGCAACCTTGGCAGGCACGGCATTCATCAGCACGGACGACGGATAGCTCGCCGTGCCGCCGGGCACGTAGAGACCTGCTGCCTCGACGGCGGTCCAGCGCCAACCCATCTCGACGCCATCTGCATCGGTAAAGCGGGCATCTTCCGGCTTCTGGCGCGTGTGAAAAGCGAGGATGCGTCGGTGGGCGACGTTCAGCGCCTCAAGTTCTTCCGGCTTGCAAGTGGCGATGGCGGCATCGATCTCGGCTTCGCTGACGCGCAGCTTATCCGGCGTCAGCTCCAGCTGGTCGAACCTCGCTGTCAGCTCGATCAGCGCCGCGTCACCGCGCGCCTGCACATCATTGATGATGCCATGGGCGACGCGGTCCACATCTTCGGAGACCTCACGCTTCATTGACAGCAGCTGTCCAAAGGCCACGTCAAAACCGGCCTCGCGGGAATCAAGCCGAATTGGCATGGCGCTTCAGCCCTGCCCGTCTGTCGGCTCAGCCGCGCTGTGATCCGGTTCATTCCGGGTTTCCCACATGGGCCCCAGATCCTTCATCTGCGCTTCGATGCACTCCACCGTCAGGCGGATCGCCGCCCCTTCGGAGAAATGAAGCGT
>JAYWHQ010000490.1:0-2403 GCA_043777655.1 Allobosea sp.
GAAATTCCAGCCGATACCAAGCAGGATCAGCGCAATCCAGAAATGCGCCACCGTGATGCCCATCAGGCCGACGATACCGGCAGCGGCGGTGATGACAAGGCCCAGCGCCACGATGCGCATCGTGCCGAAGCGCGCGATCAGCGAGCCGGTGAAGAAGCTTGGCCCATACATGGCAATGACATGCCACTGGATGGCGAGATTGGAATCCTTCAGCGCATGGCCGCACATCTTCATGGCGAGCGGAGCAGCGGTCATGACGAGGTTCATCAGCGCATAGGAAATCACGCCACAGGCGCAGGCGATGACGAAGCGCTGCGTCAGCACGATTTCCTTGAGCGGTCGGCCGCCGCCCGCGACAGGAGGCGGCCTGGGAATGTCGACAAACGAGAGGATGCCCATCGCAATCAGCGCGAATGCGGCCTGCGCGAGATAGCTCGCGGCAAAGAGATAGGGCTGCCAGATATCCATCGTCAGCGTGACGAGCTGGGGCCCGAGCACGCCTGCGAAGACGCCGCCTGCCATGACCCATGAAATCGCCTTGGGGCGGAAAGCGGGGCTTGCCGTGTCAGCCGCAGCAAAGCGGAAGGATTGCGCAACAGCGGCATAGAAACCGCCGCAGAAGGTGGCGACCAGCAGCAGCGGGAACGAGGCCCAGAGCACAGCCACCATGGCCAGCAGCCCGCAGAGCACGCCAAAGCCTGAGCCCACCATGAAGGACGCGCGCCTGCCGAAGCGGCGCGCAATGGCGCCGGTCGGCAAGGTGCCAGCCGCCATGCCGACGACGAAGACCGAGACGGGCGCGGTGGCATAGGCCGGGTCCGGTGCCAGCATCGCGCCGACAATCGACGTGGTGGCGAAGATCACTGTGGCATTGGCGCCGGCGAATGTCTGTGCGACGGCAAGGATCAGCGCGTTGCGTCGCGCCAGCCTGTCCCCGGCTTCCATCTGGGCTGTCGCGTTCATTTGTGATCGAGTCCGTTCGTCAGAAGTGATGGTAGGAGCCGGATTCGGCATCGACTTCGACGCCACCAGAGAAAAATTGCACAGGGGCGGTCACCCCGCCTGCCGTGCCGATGCGCGTGACTGGAACACCGAGAGCCTCAGCGCCCTGCGAGAAGGCTGACCACTGCTTTTCAGGCACTGCACAGAAAAGCTCGTAGTCGTCGCCGCCCGTCCAGACCAGTCTTGCGCATGACGGGTCAGCCATGAGCACGGCGCGGGCAGCATCAGATAGCGGGAGCAGGTCGAGATCGATGCTGGCGCCGATCCCGGAGGCCGCAAGCAGCTTGCGCGCATCGCCGATCAGGCCATCGGAGAGGTCCATCGCGGCACTGGCATGGCGCTGAACGAGCGCTGCCAGCACGGTGCGCGCTTGCGGGTGGAGATAGCGATCACTCAGGTTGGCGCGCTGGCTGTCGCAAAGCGCAGTGACCCATGACGGCTTGTGCGGCCCATGGGCTTTCAAGCCCAGAGCGCCATCGCCAATGGTGCCGGACACGCACAGAATGTCGCCTGGCTTAGCATCGGAGCGGCGCACCATGCGCCCGGATGGCACGCTGCCAAAGGCGGTGATGGACAAGACCAGTGGCCCGGATGTGGAAACCGTGTCACCACCCAGCAATTGGCAACCGCCCTGCCCCGCCTCCCGCGCCAACCCGTCAGCGAAGGCGGCCAGCCAATCTTCGCGCCAGTCTCTCGGCAGGGCCAACGACAACAGGAAACCGAGCGGCGCAGCACCTTTGGCGGCCAGATCAGACAGGTTCACCGCCAGTGCCTTGCGGGCAATCGAGGTCGGCGGATCATCGGCAAAGAAATGCACGTTGGCCACCAGCGCATCTGCCGTGATGACGAGATCATGGCCTGCAGGTGGGGTGATGCAGGCAGCATCGTCCAGCAGACCCAGCCCGCCGGGCGCTGCCATCGGGGCAAAATAGCGGGCGATCAGCGCAAACTCGCCGGGGCGTGCCAGATCGGGAACATCTCTGTTCTCTGGCGGGTGTCCGGCCATTGGCAGCAACTCCAGCCCTGCAGTTTGCGCTACATCTCGCCTTCGCGCGCTGTGCGGGCGAGACGGTCGAGCACGGCGTTGACCAGGCCGGGCTCGTCATCATCGTGGAACGTGCCGACGACAGCGACATATTCCGAGATGATCGCCTTGGGCGGCACATCCTTGCGGAAGTAAAGCTCATAGGCCGCCGCGCGCAATGTGGCGCGAATGACGGTCTCGACGCGGCGCAGCGGCCAGCCATCGGCCAGCGTCTCGTCAATGCGCCGGTCAATCAGCACCTGCTCGCGCACGACACCGCCCAGCAAATCGCGGAAGAAGCTCAACTCGGCTTCGGGCAGCGTCACATCCTCGACCTCGCGGCCAATCCAGTGCGTCTCGAACTCGGCCATCGCCTC
>JAYWHQ010000491.1:0-8073 GCA_043777655.1 Allobosea sp.
ATGGCACGGTCAGCGGCGGCGGAGACGCCAGTCAATTCCGGCACAATCACGCTCGATACCGTGACAAGAGCGCCAAACAGCATCGTTTTAACAAAGGTATCGCGTTCAAGGCCAGAAAGGATCCGGCGCTCAGTGGCGCCCCGCGCATCACGAAGCACCGCAATACCTTCGCTGAGCAGGGCAGCAATCACGCGACAACCTCTCCTTCCGCTCGCACATCAAGCCACTGATGCACCTGCGCCACGACAATCTCGCGCAGACCTTCGTGGGCGATGGCGTCTGCCGTTTCGCCAAGGAAGCTCTCGACCATCAGGTTTTCAGCTTCGCGGCGGCCAATGCCCCGTGCCATCAGATAAAACAGCAGGTCTTCATCGAGCGCGCCACAAGTGGCGCCATGGGCGCAGGCAACGTCGTCCGCGAAGATTTCAAGCTCCGGCTTGTTGTTCATCACCGGCCCGTCATGCAGCATCACGCAGTTGGAGGCCATGCGGCCATCTGTCTGCTGGGCTTCCTGCCGCACGATGATCTTGCCCTGGAACACGCCAGTGGCGTTGTCGTCGAGCACCGTGCGGAACAGCTCGCGGCTGATGCCGCCAGTGCCCGCGTGGTCCACGACCAGTGTGTGGTCGGCATGCTGGCGATCCCGCAACACAGTCAGACCATTGATCTGCGCACGGGCATCCTTGCCCGAAAAGCGCACGAACATCTGGTGGCGCTGGGCGCCGCCCGTGATCGCCACATTCAGCGCGTTCAATGAGGCTTCACGACCAAGATCGGCTGTCATTGTGGATAGGCCGAGCCCTTTGCTGGCCATTGCCGTCAGGCGCAGATGCGTGACTTCGGCCTTGTCAGCCACCATGATCTCGAGCGCCGTATTGGGCTGGTGACCGGCATCATGGGCGAACTCATGGCTCTCGACGATGGTGACCGAAGCGCCCTCCTCCACCACCAGAAGTGAGCGCAGCGCCGTTGCAGCAGCCGTCTCGCCAGTCGTGACAAAGCGCAGGATGATCGGCTGTTCAATGACCGTGCCGGCAGCGACACGCAGCACAGCGCCATCGCTCATGAAGGCCGCATTCAGCGCCAAGCCGACATCGTCCTTCGTCACCGCCAATGCGCCGAGATGCGCCAGATCGGCATGTCCGGCTGCCAGCGCGGCAGCCAATGGCATGAAGGTCACGCCCGCAGGCAGCTTGCCCGTGGCCTGGTGGTGGCCATCGACAAAGCTGATCTCGCAGCCCTTGATCGGGAAAGCAGCGTTCAAGGCTGCTTTCGCAACAGCTTCCGATGGCCTTGCCGCCAGCGGCGCGGCCTCACGCATCAGCGCGCGCCAGTCGGTGTATTTCCAAGCCTCGACGCGACGATGCGGCAGGCCATCTTCGGCGATCTGGGCAAAGGCCTGCTCCCGCAGCTCAGCCTGGCCCGGCAGCGAGGCCTTGTGCGTGTCGAAAGCATGCGCAAGCGCCTGCTCGGCAGCTGTTTTCACAGGATTTGCATTGGCGGTCATGTCCGCATCGTCCTTCAGGTTTGCAGATGGCGGGGGAAACTGCAGCCCTTCAAGGGCCGCCGCTCTCACGCTGCGCTCTGATAATCCTTATAGCCATTGGCCTCGAGTTCGAGCGCCAGCTCCTTGCCACCGGTCTTCACGATCTGGCCGCGGCTCATCACATGGACCGTGTCCGGCACGATGTATTCGAGCAGGCGCTGGTAATGCGTGATGACGAGGAAGGCATGCGCCGGGTCGCGGCGCGCATTGACGCCTTCGGCCACAATCCGCAGCGCATCAATGTCGAGGCCGGAATCGGTCTCGTCCATGATCGACATGGTGGGCTCCAGCAGCGTCATCTGCAGGATTTCCATCCGCTTCTTCTCGCCGCCAGAAAACCCGACATTGAGCGGACGGCGCAGCATTTCGCGCGGCACGCCGATCATGTCAGCAGCCGCATTCACGCGCTTGATGAAATCAGGCGTTGTCAGCTCCGCCTCATCGCGCGTCTTGCGCTGGGCGTTCATCGCAGCCTTGAGGAAGGTCATGGTCGCAACGCCGGGAATTTCCATCGGATATTGGAAAGCCAGGAACAGCCCGGCAGCCGCACGCTCGTTTGGTGCCATTTCCAGAATGTTCACGCCATTGAACAGCACTTCGCCATCAGTCACCTCATAATCCGGCTTGCCGGCGATCACATAGGACAGCGTCGACTTGCCGGAGCCGTTCGGCCCCATGATGGCGGCGATCTCGCCCTTGTGAACCTTCAGGTTCAGGCCATTGAGGATCACCTTGTCTTCATCGGCGATCTTGACGTGGAGGTTTTTGATTTCAAGCATTCTATTCTCCCGGCAGCCACTCAAAGCCGCCTCAACTTGCGATAAATTCGGTCGTCATTGCGTCGATCTATGAGCCAGACAATCAGTGCCTCGTCCGTGACCTCGTAGATAATCCTAAATTCCCCAGCCTTGGCCCGCCGCTCGCCCTGCCCGCCGCGAATAAGCACCGAGGAAACCGCAGCAGCATCAGTGGCAAGACTATCCAACCGCGCAATGATCTGTCGGGCCTGCTTGGCTTGGAGATCTTCGAGAAACTCAGCGGCCTGACGCGACAGCTCAATCCGCAGCATTGCGCAGCCTGGCCAAAAGGGCAGCCGAGGCATCAGCCCCGATCATGCCACCCTTTCGGGCCAAAGCTGTTTTCTGCGCCAGAAGCATATCCTCGATCAGCTCCGCATCGGCATCGCTGACAAAAATTCCGAGGCGCTCGCCATCGCGCACGATCTCCACAGGTTCAACCTGCCCGTCGTGAAGCAGGGCATCGATGCTGTTGTGAAGCTCGGCGACAGAGACAGTTTTCATCACCCCACACTCCCCTCAAGCGAGATCGCGATCAGCTTTTGCGCCTCCACCGCAAACTCCATGGGCAGCTGCTGCAGCACTTCCTTGACGAAGCCATTGACGATCAAAGCGGTCGCATCCTCAGCGGAAAGACCGCGTTGCATGCAGTAGAACAGCTGGTCTTCCGAGACTTTCGAGGTGGTGGCCTCGTGCTCGAAGGTCGCGGTCGCGGTCTTGGCCTCGATATAGGGCACGGTGTGGGCGCCGCACTGGTCGCCGATCAGCAGCGAGTCGCAATTGGTGAAGTTGCGCGCGTTCTTTGCCTTGGCATGGGCTGAAACCAGCCCGCGATAGGTGTTCTGCGAGCGGCCTGCCGAAATGCCCTTCGAGATGATGCGGCTGGTCGTGTTCTTGCCCAGATGGATCATCTTGGTGCCGGAATCGACCTGCTGCATGCCGTTTGACACGGCAATCGAATAGAACTCGCCGCGCGATCCATCACCCCGCAAGATGCAGGACGGGTATTTCCAGGTGATGGCCGACCCGGTCTCGACCTGCGTCCAGCTGATCTTGGAGTTCTTGCCCCGGCAATCGCCGCGCTTGGTCACGAAATTGTAGATGCCGCCCTTGCCGTTCGCGTCACCGGGATACCAGTTCTGTACGGTCGAGTATTTGATCTCGGCATTGTCATGGGTGATGAGCTCGACGACGGCGGCATGCAGCTGGTTCTCGTCGCGCTGCGGTGCGGTGCAGCCTTCGAGATAGCTCACATAGGAGCCTTCGTCGGCAATGATGAGCGTGCGCTCGAACTGACCGGTGTTCTTCTCGTTGATGCGAAAATAAGTCGACAGCTCCATCGGGCAGCGCACGCCCGGCGGGATGTAGACGAAAGAGCCATCGGTGAAGACCGCGCAGTTCAGCGTCGCGAAATAATTGTCGGTGACCGGCACCACCGTTGCCAGATATTTGCGCACCAGCTCGGGGTGTTCCTGAATGGCCTCCGAAATCGGGCAGAAGATGACGCCGGCCTTGCCCAGCTCTTCCTTGAAGGTCGTCACCACAGACACCGAGTCGAACACGGCATCGACGGCCACGCGGCGCTCAGGCGCGACGCCCGCCAGAATCTCCTGCTCGCGCAGCGGGATGCCGAGTTTCTTGTAGGCGTCGAGAATGGCCGGATCGACCTCGTCGAGCGATTGCGGCGACGGATTGTTCTTAGGCGCGGCGTAATAATAAATGTCCTGATAGTCGATCTTGGGATAATCGACACGCGCCCATGTCGGCTCGGTCATGGTCTTCCAGCGGCGGAAGGCATCAAGCCGCCATTCCAGCATCCACTCCGGCTCGTTCTTGCGGGCCGAAATGTAGCGAACGGTGTCCTCGGTCAGGCCTTTTTCCGGCTTTTCCATTTCGACCTCGGTGACGAAGCCGTACTTGTATTCCGACACGTCGATCGCTTTGACCTGGTCGATGGTCTCCTGGACCGCTGGCATTTCACTTCTCCTTGCCGGTCCGGGTTCAAGGCCCGGCCGCATTCCACAACTGTCTACGTCTCAACCTGTCAGCCGGTTTGCTGTCTTGCCCCGAAGTGCGACGATTTTTGCCAGCGCCCCGGCAAATTGCGCAATGTCGGCGTCAGTCGTGGTCCAGCCGAGGCTGGCACGAATCGCACCTTCGGCGAGATGGGGTGCGCAGCCCATCGCATCAAGCACATGCGACCGCGCGACCTTGCCAGACGAGCATGCAGCGCCTGATGACACCGCGACGCCCGCCAGATCAAAAGCCATCAGCAGCATCTCGGCGCGCAGGCCGGGGATCGCGAACAGGCTGGTGTTGGGCAGGCGTGGCGCATTCGCGCCAAAGAACACGGCATCTGGCGCGACGGCGCAGACCTGGCGTTCCAGCTCATCGCGCAGGCCAGCAAGCCGCAAAGCTTCACTTTCCTGCTGTGCAACGGCCTCAACCAGCGCCGCCGCCATGCCGGCGATGCCTGCCAGATTTTCGGTGCCCGGACGGCGGCGCAACTCCTGCCCGCCACCGCGCAAAAGACGCGCAGCCAGCGGCAGATCGCAATTGCCGAGAATGATGGCGCCAATGCCTTTCGGCCCGCCAAACTTGTGGGCCGAGATGACCAGCGCATCCGCTTCCAGATCGCCCAATCGGCAAGGCGCCCTGCCCGGCATCTGCACCGCATCGCACACCAGAACCGCACTGTGCGCGCGTGTCAGCGCAGCGATCTGCTTCATCGGCTGGAGCACGCCGGTTTCGTTGTTGGCTGCTTGCACTGCAACGACCAACTGATGGGGCTGGTCTGCAAGTATCTCTTCCAGCCGGCCGAGATCAACCAGACCGGAACTATCGACCGGAATCAGCCCCGCGCTTGCGCAGTCAGGGCTGTAGCCATGAAGGGCGGCCACATGCTCGGTCATTCCAATCAGCACGCGGGAGCGGCGTGCAAACGCATAGGGCAGCAGAACCGTGTTCAGCGCCTCTGTTGCGCCGGAGGTGAAGATCACATCGCCCGGTCTCGCCCCGAATGCACTGGCGATTTTATCGCGCGAGGCTTCGAGCAACGCTTTCGCGGCTCGTCCCTCGGCATGAACCGAAGACGGATTGCCCGGCAGTTCCAGAGCAGCCATGACCGCAGCCTGAGCCACCGGACGCACCGGGCTCGTGGCATTGTGGTCAAGATTGGCGCGGCTGGCTGCCAAAGTCTGTGTCTCCAGTGCATTCAAGAACAGGCGCAGTGAAGGAAAGGCTTGAAAAAGCCTGCCTTGCCCGTGCTATACGGCCTTGCAACCACCGGGACGCTGATCCGGACCAGGCGAATTTGCGGCTGTTCTTGTCTTGTTCACGGTATTTAGAACCATTCTAAGCGCTTGATGTAGGGCCGAGGGGCCCCGATCGTCAAGGGCGACAGGCGGCAAAAGGCCGGAGCTCTTCCGGACAAGGCCGATGCCAACCAACAGGATCGAGACAAGATGCCAGAGGTGATTTTCAATGGACCGGCCGGCCGCATCGAAGGCCGCTACCAGCCCGCGAAGAAACGCGGTGCGCCACTCGCGATCATCCTGCATCCGCATCCGCAATTTGGCGGGACGATGAACAACCAGATTGTCTATAATCTGTTCTATTCCTTTGTGAATCGCGGCTTCTCGGCCCTGCGCTTCAATTTCCGCGGTGTTGGCCGCAGCCAGGGCGCGTTTGACCATGGCGCGGGAGAATTGTCGGATGCTGCCGCCGCGCTGGACTGGATGCAGGCGCTGAACCCTGAAGCCAAATCCTGCTGGATCACCGGCGTGTCGTTCGGCGCCTGGATCGGCATGCAGCTCCTGATGCGCCGCCCGGAGATCGAGGGCTTCATCTCGATTGCCGCCATGGCCAACCGCTATGACTTCACCTTCCTCGCGCCCTGCCCGTCCTCCGGCCTGTTCGTGCATGGCTCGGAAGACCGGGTTGCGCCCGTCAAGGAGGTCATGAGCGTGATCGAGAAGGTGAAAACCCAGCGCGGCATCCAGATCGAGCATGCCGTGATCGAGGGCGCGAACCACTTCTTTGATGGCAAGGTCGATGATCTGGTCGCTGAAGTGGGCCTCTATCTCGACCGCAATGTCGGCCCGGAAATCATGAAGGTCACAGACGAGACTTGACGGCCTCGTCTCATCCCGCATTCGAAACGAAACGCTGATGACTGCTCCCAAATCCGACTTCCTGCGCGTGATGACCGAGCGCGGTTTCATCCATCAATGCTCGGATCTGGCCGGGCTTGATGCTTTGGCCGCAAAGGGCGAGGTCGTGGCCTATGTGGGCTATGATTGCACCGCGCCTTCGCTGCACATCGGCAACTACATCACCATGATGATGCTGCACTGGCTGCAGGAGACCGGCAACAAGCCGGTCACGCTGATGGGCGGCGGCACGACGCGCGTGGGTGACCCTTCCGGCAAGGACGAGACGCGCGCCATCCGCACGGTCGCCGAGATTGACGCCAACAAGAACAGCATTCGCGGCGTCTTCTCGCGCGTGCTGCGGTTTGGCGAAACCAAGACCGGCGCCATCATGCTCGACAATGCCGAGTGGCTGACGGCGCTCAACTGGATCGAGATGCTGCGCGATGTGGGCCGGCATTTCTCGGTGAACCGCATGCTGACGATGGATTCGGTGCGCCTGCGGCTCGAGCGCGAGCAGGAGATGAGCTTCATCGAGTTCAACTACATGATCTGCCAGGCCTATGATTATGTCGAGCTGGCGCGGCGCACCGGCTGCAACCTGCAGATGGGCGGCTCCGACCAATGGGGCAACATCATCATGGGCGTCGATCTGGGCCGCCGCATGGGCACGCATCAGCTGTATGCGCTGACGACCCCGCTGCTGACCACGGCCTCGGGCGCCAAGATGGGCAAGACGGCGCAAGGTGCTGTCTGGCTCAATGCCGACCAGTTCAGCCCCTATGACTTCTGGCAATACTGGCGCAACACCGAGGATGCCGATGTCGGGCGCTTCCTGAAGCTGTTCACGCTCCTGCCGATGGGCGAGATCACCCGGCTTGAAGCCTTGCAAGGAGCCGAGATCAACGAGGCCAAGAAGGCACTGGCGCATGCCGCGACCGCATTGCTGCATGGTGTGAGCGCAGCGGATGCCGCTGCCGAGACAGCGCGCAAGACGTTTGAAGAAGGCTCCATCGCCATCGACTTGCCGACCATTCAGGTTGGGGCTGCGGAACTTGGCTCCGGCATCGGCGTGCTGAGCGCCTTTGTTCAGGCGGGTCTGGTGCCTTCAACCGGCGAGGCACGACGCCAGATCAAGGCAGGCGGCTTGCGCGTGAACGACAAGCCCGTCACCGATGACCGCGCCATGCTTTCGACGGCAGATGTCACAGCGGACGGCATCATCAAGCTGTCATTTGGCAAAAAGAAGCATGTGCTGGTGCGCCCGGCCTGAGGCCGTCAATTCAACGCGACGATTCTACCTGTCCTGACGGGCGCGCGGCGCGACTGGCGATGCCTCGCCCGTGGGTCGACCACCCAGCGGATCGACAAAGCGGCGCAGGATGCCAGGTGCGATCGCAGAAAGCGGGTTGACGCTCATCGACGGCTGGCTCGCCGTGCCACTCAGCCGGAAATTGACTGCAAACAACCCTTCATACTGTCCGCCGCCCAGAATCTGTCCGATGATCGGCACCTGCGAGAACACATTGTTCAACGCATAGCCGGGCACGAATGTGCCACCAATGTCGATCCGGTCTCG
>JAYWHQ010000492.1:0-8047 GCA_043777655.1 Allobosea sp.
TCACGAGCGCCACCGTGTCGATCTCGGAACCATCGGCCGATGACCATGTCTCGTGTAGCGCGGCGAAGGCAAACAGCCCGCGGTCTGGACGGCGGAACAGGAAAGCGCGGTTTTCGGTGGGTGTGCGTGACCACTCGTAGAAACCATCGGCAGGCATCAGGCAGCGGCGGCGAATGAACGCGGCGCGAAAGGATGGCTTCTCGCGCATGGTTTCGCTGCGAATGTTGATGACCAGCGGGAAATCCTTCGGATCCTTGACCCATCCGGGCAGGAACCCCCAGCGCATCAGCCAGAATTGCCTCTCCCCTTTCTCTGCCAGAACCACCGGAACCGGCTGTGTCGGCGCGATGTTGTAGCGCGGCGGAAAGTTCGGCTGCTCGCCATAGCGAAACAGCGCGCGCATCGCATCAGGCGGCAAGGTCAAAGCATAACGTCCACACATTGTCGCATATCGAAGGTAGAGGCAGCCAAGATCAACACTTTATTGGTGGTTTGCCGCCATCGTGTCCGGTGTCGTTCAATTCGGATTGTCAGGGCTTGGGTGTGCACGCGCGAAAGAAAGAAACAGAGCGCGATGTGCTGGTGGCAGGCGGCGTGCTCTCGACCGACTATCTCAACCATTATGGCGAAGCGCTGATGCTGATCGAGATGGCGGTGATGGACCTCTCCGTCATCGAGGATCTGCGCGCCTGGCGGCCGAAAACCTATCGTGAACATTTCGCCACCTCCAGCCTGCGCTGCGCACCCGGCGCGCTCCAGGCCCATGGCCTGCTGGACCGCACGCAGGTCGGCGCTTTTGAAAGCCTTTGTTCGGCCATGAACCGCCTCGTCGACACGGTGCTGCTGGTGTTGAACGAGGCCACAACGCCGGGTGACGCCGCAATGGTTGTCGACGTGGCCGCCGCCGCCTTCCGCAGCCTGCTTTCGCGTGCCACGGCGTTCATCAATTCGGGCGGAACGCTCGCCTCGGCACAGTTTGATGGCGCCGAGCTGCAGAATGCCGTTGACCAGCTGATGGCGTTCTAGCCGCGAAACAAACAACCGGCGGCGCTGTGCGCGCCGTTACGCTTGTGTGTTCAACAGCTCACCACATCCGCTCATCCGGTGCTTTCTCGGCTTCCTCGCGCGCAATCTGCGTCAGGATCTGGACCCAGACATCGGGCGGTTGTGCGCCCGAGACGGCGCTTCGGTTGGCCAGGATGAAGAAGGGCACGCCGGTGACGCCGATGCGCTGGGCGTGCGCCTCCAGCCCGATGATCGTCTCGCGTGTCTCGCTGTTGGCCAGCGCCTCGCGCGTCGCGGTTTCATCAAAACCGAGCGATGTCGCGATCTCGACCAGCGTGTCATGGTCGCCAATGTCGCGGCCCTCCTGAAAATAGGCCTGAAACAGGGCCTGTGTCATGTCGGTGCCGCGCATCACGGTGGAGGCGGCAGCAATCAGCATATGTGCTGCGCGCGTGTTGGGCGTGCGCGTGACCTTGTTCCAGGCAAACCGGAGTCCGCTTTCAAGCGCGGCTTCCGACAGGCGCGCCTCGATCTCAGGCCGGCGACCCGGCCCGAACTTGGTGTTGAGATAAGTGGTGCGGTCCATGCCCTCTTCCGGCATCTCCGGGTTCAGCTCATACGGCAGCCAGGTGATGCCGACGCGGCTGGCGAGGCCTGCATCCGTCAGCGCGCGCTCAAGCCTCGCCTTGCCGATGAAGCACCATGGGCAAATGACATCGGACACGATGGTGATGGGCATCAAGCCCGTGCTGGCACTCATGGCAGGCTCCGTCTGGTGATGTGCGTGCTGGTTTCTCGCACGCTGCCTCTGATACAATAGCTGCATCACAAATGCACAGGGCAGCGCTTTGACCACCACCGTCTTGACATATCTCGACATGCACACCTGTGGCGAGCCGGTGCGCATCATCACCGGCGGCTATCCGGAGTTGACCGGAGCCACCCTGCTGGAGAAGCGACGCGAGGCGCGTGACCGGCACGACCGGTATCGCCGCGCCATGATGCTGGAGCCGCGTGGCCATGCCGGCATGTACGGTGTGATCCCCGTGGCTGCCAGCCATCACGAGGCGGCGCTTGGCGTGCTGTTCATCCACAATGAGGGCTATTCCACCATGTGCGGCCACGCGACCATCGCGCTCGGGCGCTGGTGCATCGAGAGCGAGAGGGTCGCTGTGAGCGAGCCCGTCACGCGCTTTGCCATCGAGGCGCCATGTGGGCTGGTGCACCTGAGCTGCACTGTCTCAAATGGAAAGGTGACAAATGTCAGCTTCGAGAGCGTGCCTGCGTTCGTGGCGCAGCGCGATCTCGTGGTGGACGTTCCGGGCTTTGGCCCTGTCACCACCGACATTGCCTATGGCGGCGCGTTTTATTGCATCCTGCCCTCACAGCGGCTGGGGCTGGATTTCCATCAGGCATCGCTCGAGCAACTGGTGTCAGCAGCGGCCGCGCTGACGGACCATGTCCGGGCAAATATCAGCCTGAGCCATCCCACCGAGCCCGATCTTGCCTTTCTGTACGGCACAATCCTAACCGACGGCGTCGAAGGCACCAGCGAGAGCGCCAATCTCTGCATCTTTGCTGAGCGGCAGATCGACCGCTCACCCACCGGATCGGGCGTGACGGCGCGCATGGCGCTGGATTTTGCCAAGGGTCATGTCGCGATGCGCCAGACCCGGCGATTCCGCTCGCTGACAGGCGGCGTCTTCACAGGCTGCGTGACGGGCCTTGTGGCAGATGGGCCCGAGAATGCGGTGACCGTCACTGTCGGCGGTCAGGCACATGTGATGGGCGAAGGTCGGTTCACCATCGAGGCCGATGACAGGCTTGGCTGGGGCTTTCCCCTGCCCGGGCATTTTCCTCAGGCCTGAACAGCGCCAGCGCGAGACCGGCAGCCTGGCGTGAAACAAGCAGTCTAGCGCGACACCAGCACCTGGCGGCATTCGGCTGGCAGCGCATCCAGAGACATGGGCGGCTTGGGCTTGGCGTTCGGGTTTGGCGGCTTCTTGGGGCCGAAAATCGCCTTATGCTGGGTGCTCAGCCAATCGATCAACTCCTGCCCGCAGCCATCGCCATCGGGCGGCGGCGCCTGATCAGCGCAGCCCGCCTCGCCGCGCGGGCAGGCCATACGGATGTGGAAATGGTAGTTGTGCCCCCACATCGGGCGCACTTTCGACAGCCAGGCGCGGTCGCCACCAGCATCGCGGCACATGGCCTTCTTGAGGGCCGGATTGACGAAGATGCGTGCCACGCGGGCCTCGCTGGCGGCAGCGCGGATCAGCTTGGTGTGGCTGGCCGTCCAGACATTGGTGTCGACATCCATCCAGTCAGGCCGCGCCATGTTGGTGGCCGACATGTTCTCGCGCTGGTCCTTGTTGAGGCGCGCGCGTGGCATCGGCGTCAGCCAGATGTCGGCATCAAGCCCGACCTGATGCGAGGCATGGCCGGTGAGCATCGGGCCGCCGCGCGGCTGCGAGACATCACCTACCAGAATACCCGGCCAGCCATTGATGCGCGGCACCGCCTTGGCCAGCTCTTCCAGATAGGCGATCAGGTCCGGATGGCCCCAGTTGCGGTTGCGGTTGAGCCGCATAACCTGCCAGCTCGGCCCGTCAATCGCCAGTGCGGTGGCCCCCGCCAGGCAGCCGCGCGCATAGGAGCCGATGGCGCGCGCTTCCAGCGAGGCAGGCGTGTTCTTCTGGCCGAAGAGCACCTTGGCGGAGCCCGGCCAGGCCTTTGTCTGGCCTGCGCGGCGCTCGGCTTCTTCCTCGGCATTGGACTGCGCCATCGCGGGGAGCGCCACCAGAGTGGCAGCGACCATCGCGAGACACAGAATCAGAGGGGCGAACCGACTGCGCATGTGTGGAGAATCGCTGAAACCGGGGCTTCGGGTCAAGTGTCGTCGCTGGCGTCGCCGCCAATCCAGGCCATGGCGAAAACACCTTCATTCAGGGTCCGCAGCAGGCCCACGCCCTCTTCGAGATGGGCGCCGCTGGTCGCAACATCGTCGAGCAGAAGGCAGGGACCGGGCAAGGTGATGCCGGGCTTGAGCTTGAGCGGGGGCCGCTTCATGTTTTCCTTCGGATGCGACACGCCGCGCCGGAAATTGGGCTCGAACGCCTCGATGCAGGGTTTGCCCATCTGGTCGGCGACAGCCCGTGCCAGGCGCACTGACAGGCAATCGGGCACGCCGGAGGCGCCGCAGGGAATCGGCACCACGCAGGTGAGCGGCGTGGTGCCGATCAACCGCGTGACGCCTGCCACGATTTCCTCGGCGGCGCGCGCGACAAAGATATCCGGCGGCATGGATTTCAGGGCCTTGAGCGCGTCGATCTGGAAATTCTTGATCGGTTTGCGCCAGGCGCGCAGCGTGATGTAGCTCACGGCCTTGCGCGCCCGCACGCTCTGGCGGACGATCAGTGTCTCGTCAAGAAAGCGCGCCGTCGGATCAAGCGTGCCGGACATGCCCGGCGATGTCTCGGCGAAGGCGCCGCGCAGCGCCTGTTCCTGCAGGCTGATCTGCGTGATGTCATCAACCGTGACACGCAGCACGGGATCGTTGCGTCCCTTCACCCGGATCGGCTGACAGCTGACGGAAAATGTGGAGACAACATCGCGCTGCCGTGTGCCGATGAATTCGAGCTCCGACATGTCCCGGTTCTCGCGCAGAGATGTCTTGAAGATCGCAGCCATGGCCGGGGCAGCGGGTCCTGCCAGCTCCAGCATCGAGCGCCCGACATGATCCTTGATGGAGACGCCATTGCCATCGGCCAGCGCCTTGTTGACATGGAGATAGTGCAGGTCGGCATCCAGCAGCAGCGCGGGGCATCTGGCTTTGTCGATGGCCGCGCAGATTGCATCCATTTCCACTTCGTCCGACACCTTGAGTGCCTCTGCATTGCGGCCAATCGCGATGGCTTCATGCGCCATGGCGGAAATCTGTGCGAGCAAGGCGAGGTGTTCCGCGACCGGCGCTTCGATTGCCGTCTTGAAGCCGACCAGCAAGAGGATGGGGCCCTCTTCGTTCAGCAAGGACACCGGCGCGCGCAACAGGGCGCGCAGCTGCGGCATATCGGTCACGACCGGGTTGTTGCGAAAGCCGGGATGCGCGAGCAAGTCTGGAATGCAGATCACGGCATCAGCGGAATAGTCACGGTCAACACTGCCGACGCTCGCATTCAACTCCGTCCAGGCAATGCCATGAGAGCTCAGCACCTTGACGCTGTCAGCCGCAAACAGGCAGACCGCTGCCAGGGGCGCATTGTACATTCTGGCAGCGAGATCGCAGAGCCGGTTCAAAGTCTCGTTCACGGGCTCACTTTCATGATGACTGTGGATCTGGCGTTGATGCTGGAGCGGTGGAGGCGAGCCTGTGATGGCGAAACTTTGAGGAGGCGCAGTGGGGTATCGCAGCGGAGTTCGCCAGACGGACGACCAACGATACGCGGCTTGCCCCTGCAATGACTACTGGACAGGACAAGCGCGAGCAGCTCAGTATATCGCCAATAGGCACATGGCCCACAACCCGCAAATGAGACATTAAGGGAACATCATTGATGACTGCTTTCTGGCTGAATCGCCGCGATATCCTTGCAGGATTGGTGGCTGGAATTGGTCTTGGGCATGGCTTTCCGTCATTCGCGCAAAGCACCTGGCCGCAGGGGCGCACACTCAAGATCGTGGTGCCGTTTCCGCCAGCGGGTGCCACCGATATTCTCGCCCGTCTGGTGGGCGACAAGCTCGGCCAGAGCTGGGGCACGAATTTTGTCATCGAGAACAAGCCGGGTGCTGGCGGCAACATCGGCACCGATCAGGTGGCGAAAGCCGAGGCCAATGGCGACACGTTCCTGATGGTCTCTGTGGGGCTCGCCACCAACCAGTATCTCTACTCGAAGCTCACCTACGACCCGGTTACCGATCTTAAACCCGTCTCGCTGGTGGCACTGGTGCCCAACCTGCTTGTGGTCGGCAATCATCTTCCGGTGAAGTCCGTCGCCGAGTTGATTGACTATGGCAAAGCCAACCCCGGCAAGCTGACCTATGGCTCATCGGGCATCGGCACATCGGTGCACCTGTCCGGCGAGCTGTTCAAGAAGCTCACCGGCGTCGACATGGTGCATGTGCCCTATCGCGGCACGGCGGCTGCAACGCAGGATCTGATTGGCGGGCGGATCGACCTGATTTTCGACAACATCACGCAGGCCGTCACCCATGCGCGCGCGGGCACAGTGAAGGCGCTGGGCATCACCACCGCAACACGCTCGCCGGTCTCGCCCGAATATGCACCGATTGCCGAGACGGTGCCGGGCTTCGATGTCTCCTCCTGGTTTGCGCTTTATGCCCCTGCCAAGACGCCGGACGCGATCATTGCCAAGTTTCAGGCCGACTTGAAAACCGGCCTTGCCGATCCCGCAGTGAAAGCGAAGATCGATGCGCTGGGCGCGATCACGGTAACGGGAACACCGGCCGAAATGGACCGCTTCCTGCGCGCAGAGATGGAGAAATGGGGCTCGCTCATCAAGGGCCTTGGCCTCAAGGCCGACTGAGCGCGTTCAGGCTTTCGCATGCTGCTGCCAGACCAGCATGGCAGCCGCCAGATCCTCCAGCGCGGTGCCGACCGACTTGAACAGCGTGATCTGGTCATCGCTCGTGCGACCTGTCACGCTGCCTCCACAGAGCGCCGCCAGATCGCCTGCCACCTGGTCCGCACGATAGGCACCCGCCTTGATGGCAACAGCCACATCCCCGCCTTCGGTGAGCGCTGCCTGCGTGTCGACAAACACGCGCGACCTGTGAAGCGCCGCATCATCGGCCTCGCGCATCGACAGGTTGAAGGCGCCCGCCATATCGAGATGCGCGCCGGGTTTCAGCCAGTCGCCGAGGACCAGCGGCGCGGTCGACAATGTGGCGCAACTGACGAGATCGGCGGCACGCACCTCGTTCTCAAGGTCGTCGGCCAGCCGCACGGGCAGGCCTTCGGCAGCCAGCTGACCGGCGAGCTTGTTGGCTGCATCCGGCGAACGGTTCCAGATCGCGATGTCATCCAGCGCGTGCTGGCTGGCATGGGCCTTGATGAAGAAGGGTGCCAGCGCGCCCGCCCCCACCATCAGCATGCGCCGCGCGCTCTTTCGCACCAGGTGCCGCCCGGCCAGCGCCGACGCGGCAGCCGTGCGCCAGAGCGTCAACCTTGCACCGTCGAGGACAGCGAGCGGCTCGCCAGTCGCACCATCCATCAGCAGATAGCTGCCCATGACGCTCGGCAGCGCGCGCGCACCGTTGCCAGGATAGACCGTGACCACTTTGGTGCCGAGATAGGCCGGGCTGATCTGGCTCTGCGTCCAGGCCGGCATCAGCAGCAGCGTGGCGTCGGCATCCTTGCGCGCCACATGGTGATGGTGGCGCACCGGGGTGATGATGCCGCCGCAGAAGGCTGACGACAGCGCATCGATCAGGCTTGGAAAATCGAGGCAGGCGTCGATCTGCGCGGTGGTGATGACCGTGGTCACGCCTCAGCCTGCGGTGACGGCTGGAAGCGCTGCATTTGGCAAAGCGGCGCGCAGTGTTTCGGTTTCGCCGCGCAGCCGCTCGGCCTCGCGCCGGTTGATGCGGGCAGCCTTGCGATACTTGCCCTGCGCCAGCCAGGACGCTGTGCCCCCAATCAGAATGCCGGCTGCCAGCGCGCCCAGGACGATGGCATAAAGCGGCAGATCATAGGAAAGCTGCGGCGCATCGCGGCTCAACGGATCCAGCGCGACGCGAACAATCTGCCGGTTGGCAATGCAGAAGAAGACGATGACCAGCGCCACAGGCACCAGCACAAGTGCTTTCAGAAGGGCACGCATCAGCTATTCTCTCCAGAGTGCCTGAAACAGGCGGTCATGCCAGGCGGTCATGCCTTGTCATTCAGCCGGAGCCTCAGCTCCTTGCCGGTCTTGAAGACGGGCACCAGCTTCTGGTCAACACTGACCGCCTCGCCCGTGCGCGGATTGCGCCCCTTGCGGGCATCACGTGCCTTTGCCGCGAAAGCGCCAAAACCGCGCAACTC